>JABHFC010000327.1 GCA_018676275.1 Gammaproteobacteria bacterium
CGCATCATTTCAGTTTCAGAGTGATACATTGAAAATACCGGATGCGTGAGTATCGCGTTTTTCCTTTGCTGGAAAGCCGGTATATTTTCAACAATTTCTTCATCCAATGCGTCAATGTCCAGTTGTTCTGCGGCATTGGATGCAAAAGCATGCCAGACTAATTTCAGTTCCTGCTTGGTCGTAGTCTCATCAAAGGTAATCCCAATTGTGTCCGCATCTACCACGCGTAAATTCATGCGTGATTCTCTTGCCTTCGCGGCTATCTTTCGCGCCTTACTTTGAACGCGGACAGTTATGGTGTCGAAAAAGCAGTCATTAACAACATCGAAACCTAATCGTTTTAAGCCTTCCGCCAGTATTTGAGTAAGTCTGTGGACACGACTGGAAATGAGATACAAACCCTTGGGGCCGTGATAGATGGCGTAAAAACCAGAAATGACCGCAAGCAATACTTGTGATGTACATATATTGCTGGTCGCTTTCTCTCGTCGAATATGTTGTTCACGCGTTTGCAGCGCCATGCGCAGGGCAACTTCTCCGGTGTTATCAACTGATACACCAATTACGCGACCTGGCATTGAGCGTACAAACTTCTCACGTGTCGCGAAAAATGCCGCATGTGGACCGCCATAGCCCATCGATACGCCGAAACGTTGACTGTTACCAAGCACAATATCTGCGTCCATCGCTCCCGGAGATTCCAGCAGTACCAATGCAAGTATGTCTGCTGCAACCGTGGCAACTGCTGCCTGTTGATGTGCCTTTTCGATTGCCTTACTTATATCTCGAATTTCGCCACTGGAGCCGGGATATTGCACAAGCACCCCAAAGACTTCATGGTTTTCCAGTTCACTTTCTGCATCACCAACAATGATTTCATAACCAAAATATTTGGCTCGTGTCTTTACCACGGCAATAGTTTGCGGGTGACAATCCTGATCGACGAAATAAATGTTGCTTTTACTCTTACCGACCCGTTTTGACATACTCATTGCTTCAGCAGCAGCCGTGCCTTCATCCAGCATCGAAGCATTAGCGATTTCCATCCCGGTTAAATCGCAAATCATTTGTTGAAAATTAAGTAATGCTTCGAGCCTGCCCTGGCTTATTTCTGCCTGGTAAGGTGTATAGGCGGTATACCATGCAGGATTTTCCAGAACATTACGCTTGATAACAGCAGGCATAATGCTGCCGTGGTAACCCATGCCGATCATGGAAGTAAAAACCTGGTTGCGCTCACGCATCTTGCGCAGTCGTGTAATGACTTCGCGTTCGCTAATGGTATTTCGGAGAGATAATTCCTGTTTGGCGATTATGCTATCAGGTACCGCCCGATCAATAATATCTTCGAGTTTGGATAACTCAAGATCAGCCACCATTTCGGCAATTTGATTACGATCGGGGCCAATGTGACGACGAATAAAATCGCCGCGCATCTCGAGTTGCTCGAGAGTTTTGCGTGTTTCCACCATGTCTGTCTTCTCCAGCACAAGGTTGGGGACGCTTTCTTTCAAAGCGTCATTAAAGTAAAAGTCTAATTCAAGGTATCGAGAAACTCATTGTAATCTGGTTCACTCATCAACGATTCCAGCTCTTCAGTGGAATCAGGCTTGATCTTGAAGAACCAGCCATCTTCTGTCGGTTGACTATTCACCAGTTCAGGTTCATCAGACAGCTTTTCGTTTACAGCTATAATTTCGCCGCTAATTGGTGATTTCACTTCACCGGCAGCTTTTACTGATTCAACCACTGCAGCTTCATCTCCGGCGCTTACCGTACTTCCTGCCGGCGGCAATTCCACGTAAACCACATCGCCGAGCTGTTCCTGTGCATAATCGGTAATACCGACGGTTACACTGCCATCCTGTTCCAGACGTAGCCATTCATGTTCTTCAGTATATTTTAAGTCACTCATTTGTTACTCCCTCATCAGGGTTTGTAATATTGATGTAAGACAAAAGGTAAATCCGCGACACGCATTGTATGGGATCGATTCCGAATTTCCACATGTAATTCAGTCCCCACAGCAGCATACTCGCTTGACACATAGCCGAGGGCAACCGGCCCGCCAATAGATGGGCCGAATCCACCACTGGTGACATGACCAATTTCCACATTTTTCTGGTTCAACACAAGACTACCTTCACGAATCGGCATTTTCCCTTCGGGCTTTAATCCGACAAGCAATTTCTCCGTTCCCTCTTTTGCCTGATGGAGGATTTTATCGGCCCCGGGGAAATTTGCCTCTGCGCTTTCATTTCGATACTTCATCGCAACTGCCCAGCGCAAGTTAGCTTCAATTGGTGTGGTCGTTTCATCTATATCATGACCATAAAGACATAAACCGGCTTCAAGTCTTAAGGAGTCCCGCGCACCCAGACCGACAGGCTTCACCTCATCATGCTCAAGTAATAGTTTTGCCAGACCTTCGGCATCTGAATTATTAACGGAAATCTCAAAACCATCTTCACCGGTGTAGCCACAACGATTAATAATGCATTCGATACCATCTATCTGAAACCTTCCGGCATTCATAAAAGCAAGTTGAGCTATATCGCTATTATGCCCTGCAAGCACTGCACTTGCGTCTGGGCCCTGGAGAGCAAGTAAGGCTCGCTCATTCAGCAGCTCGACCTGATAATCCTTTCCCAATACCTTCTTTATATGCTGATAATCACCGTCTTTACATGCTGCGTTGACGACAACAAAGAGACCATCTGGCATTTTTGTCACCATCAGATCATCAATTATTCCGCCTTCAGGGTTTGTCAGCAGCGTGTAACGTTGCTGGTAATCCTGCAGAGCTGTGAGGTCTCCAGTGACCAATGCCTCGAAAGATTTTTCTACAGCCTCTCCCTGAATGGATATTTGTCCCATATGAGAGACGTCAAAAAGACCTGCATGGGTTCGTGTATGTAAATGCTCGGCTTTGATACCTTCTGAATATTGCACAGGCAATGCATAACCGGTGAACGGTACTATTTTTGCGTCTAGGGACTGATGGAGGGAGTACAACGCGGTATGTTGTAAGGAGGCTGGTTCAGCCCTTGTGGTTGTAGCGCACATTTAAATTATTAAAGCCCCGGATTCACCTTCTGGTGCAATACCAATAACTATTCAATTAACAGAGTCTACAATAAACGCTAAATTCTGCTGTTCTAAAACGATGTATTCGACTATATTAGCGCAGCTTAAAATATAAGCATAATTAATATTTTTTATAAATATATAAGTAATTATTATAATTTATTTTCATGAAAAACTTACCCATGGATGTATTACGGTCTTTCGTGACAGTCGCCGAATTTGGCAGCTACACACAGGCAAGCGAACTGCTGTCACGTTCACAACCCGCAGTCAGTATGCAAATAAAGCGTCTGGAAGAATTGTTAGACCATTCTTTATTTCAACGTGTTGATCAAAAACTGAAATTAACCCATGAAGGCGAACATTTATTTAGTTTAGCCAGGCAAATTTTAGCACTTAATGACGAAGCAGTATCTACCCTGGTCAAACCATCTCTAAGCGGAAACATTCGCTTTGGTATCCCCAGTGAGTTCGCTACCACTTTACTACCCAAAATTGTGGGGCGTTTCTCACAAAACTACCCAACTGTTTCTCTGGATGTCAGTTGTGATCTGAGTATTAACCTTTTATCCAGCAAAAAAGAAAGAGAGTTTGATTTAATTTTGGCATTGAACGACGATCTTGTAAGTAATAAAAGCGATCGTGTACGAACAGACGAGCTGGTCTGGGTGACCAAAAATATACACAATGCTCAATCGCAATCGCCAGTACCGCTTATTGCTGCACAAACTGGCTGTATTTACCGAAAACGAGCAATTGAAAAATTGAATAAGGCCAAACAATCCTGGCGTATTGTCTACACCATTCCGGATTTGAGTGGTATTCAATCTGCGATAGAAGAAGGTCTTGGGGTAACAGTACTGGCAAAAAGCACAGTGCCCGATAATCTACAAATAATTAAACCCGGCAAAAAATTTCCA
>JABHFC010000328.1 GCA_018676275.1 Gammaproteobacteria bacterium
ATGACAGATTCGATGCTGGGCGGACAGGCCAGGACAGGCGGCGACAAGGACTGATTCAGTAGTTTCTCTGGCCGATGTGGTTTAGAGCTTATTGATGGGTATAAATACGGGAGCACGATTTACTCCCGTGATATGATTGCTAACAAGATAAAACGAGGTAAGGTGATGGAAGTTATACTGCTGGAAAAAATACAAAAGCTGGGCGAACTGGGTCAACAGGTTCAGGTTAAACCGGGTCATGGGCGTAACTATTTGATACCTAAAGGCAAGGCTGTTCCAGCGACACCAGATAATGTGGCCAAATTTGAGGCCCGCCGGGAAGAACTGGAAAAGGCGCAGGCCGATGCATTTGGCAAGGCAAAAATCAGGGCGGAAAAACTCCAGGAAATTACCGTAACAATTACGAAAAAAGCCGGAGCCGAGGGTAAATTATTTGGCTCAGTGGGCACCGTCGATATCTCTGAAGCGGTCACAGCAACTGGTGAAGAACTTAACAAGCATGAGGTCGTTCTGCCAGATGGTGCGTTACGCATGATTGGCGAGTATGAAGTCGCCTTGCACTTGCACGCTGATGTAGATGTTCAAGTGAAGGTTATCGTTGTTGCTGAAGAAGAGTAATTTCAAACCAGCAGGTCTTGAACGCGTACATTAATATGACATCTATCTTTTCGCTTATTGTTTGTTGCTAATTAAAAATGCCCGATACTGCTCATACGACTGATTCTTCAGATCCTGAAGTCAGGGCGCTTAGAGTCCCTCCTCATTCTATAGAGGCTGAGCAGGCGGTATTGGGTGGAGTTTTCCTGGACCATGAAGCCTGGGTAAAAGTCGTCGAACGTGTCTCGGAAGATGATTTTTATCGTCGCGATCATCGAATTATCTTCAGCGCTATATCCGGCCTCGATGCCGAAGGCCAGCCCTTTGATATCGTTACCGTGGCGGAATGGCTGGAGAATCGCCAGCTTCTTGATGATGCCGGTGGCTTAAGTTACCTCGCCGCCGTTGCAGAAAATACCCCCAGCGCCAGTAATATCGGAGCATACGCCGATATTGTCCGTAAACGATCCATTCTCAGACAGCTAATAAGTGCCACCAGCGAAATTAGTGAGACCGTGTTTAATCCGATGGGGCGGAGTAGCGAAGAGATACTCGATCATGCTGAGCAGGCTGTTTTTGAAATAGCTGAACAGGAAAATCGTGGTCGTAAAAGCTACAGGCAAATCAAGGACCTTCTGGCAGTCGCAATTGACAGGGTTGGTGAACTGTTCGAACAGGACGATCCTATTACCGGTATTGCTACTGGTTATGAACAGTTTGATTTACTCACTTCAGGATTGCAGCCCTCAGACCTGATAATAATTGCCGGACGACCGTCTATGGGTAAGACGGCCTTTGCTATCAATATTGCAGAGCATGCCGCCATCAAAGAAAAAAAGACCGTGGCGATTTTCAGCATGGAAATGTCAGGTGAGCAAATAGCCATGCGAATGATGGGTTCGCTAGGTCGGATCAATCAACAAAAAATTCGTACCGGAAAGTTAAGTGATGATGATTGGCCAAGATTGACATCGACGGTTGCATTAATGCAGGACACCAAGATGTTTATTGACGACACGCCAGCCTTAACACCCGCTGAATTACGAGCACGTTGTCGCCGTATTTCCAGAGAGCACGGTCTGGATATGATTGTGGTGGACTACTTACAATTGATGCAGGTAAGCGGAACCACAGAAAACCGTGCGACGGAAATATCGGAAATATCGCGTTCCATGAAGGCCATGGCAAAAGAATTGAGCGTGCCGGTAATTGCATTATCCCAGTTGAATCGAAGTCTGGAGCAACGACCTAATAAACGGCCGGTAATGTCAGACCTACGCGAGTCTGGTGCTATCGAACAGGATGCCGACCTGATCGCCTTTATCTACAGGGATGAAGTTTACGATGAAGATAGTGCTGATAAAGGCATAGCAGAGATCATTGTGAGTAAACAAAGAAACGGTCCAATAGGAACCGTAAGACTGGCATTTTTGGGGCAGTACACACGATTTGAAAATTACATCGAAGAGCAATCTTACATGAGTAATTCTCCCTCGGCTCCTTCGTTTATGTTGGGTGATGAATGACCCGGCCCGCCAAGGTCATTATCGATCTAGCAGCACTCCGTTTTAATTACTCCCGGGTTCAACATTTAGCCGCTGGTTGCAAAGTCATGGCTGTGGTCAAGGCAGATGCCTATGGCCACGGACTGGTTCGTGTGGCGAAAGCCCTGTCATCTGCAGATGCTTTCGGTGTTGCTTGTCTGGAAGAAGCAGAGCAGTTACGAGAGGCAAAAATTACTCAACCCATAGTCTTGCTTGAAGGTCCTTATTCTTTCGTAGAGCTAAAGCAGATTGAAGCTCTCGATCTCGATATTGTTGTTCATCATATTTCCCAGCTGGAAATGCTGGAACAAAGCACGATAAAAAAACCAATTCGGGTTTGGCTAAAGCTTGATAGTGGTATGCATCGACTGGGTTTCGATATAAAGGAGCTAGCATCGGTTTGGTCACGTTTGCAAGTCTGTGATTCAGTTGCAAACGAGATCATAATGATGACACATCTGGCAGCTGCTAATGAAATCAATAATCCGATGACTAGCGTACAACTGGATGCGTTTGCGTCTGCCTGTGAAAGCTATACAGCAGAACGAACAATTGCAAATTCTGCAGGCATAGTTGGCAGTTCTGATTCTCATGCCGATTGGGTACGGCCGGGATTAATGCTATATGGTGTTTCGCCAATGCAGGACAGCATTGCCAGTGATCATAATCTTCAACCAGTGATGAGCCTGGAATCCCGGTTAATTTCAGTAAAAAATCTTAACAAGGGAGAATCGGTAGGTTATGGAGCAAGTTGGCGCTGTCCCTCTGATACCACTATTGGAATTGTCGCTGCCGGCTATGGCGATGGCTTTCCAAGGCATGCCAAGTCCGGAACACCAACATTAGTAAACGGTAAACGGGCTTCCATTATCGGTAACGCTTCAATGGATATGTTAACAGTGGACTTATCCGCACAGCCACAGGCAAAGGTAGGTGACCCGGTTGAGTTATGGGGAACCAGCCTGGCTATTGAAGAAGTCGCAAGTTATGCCGACACCATTCCTTATGAACTATTATGTGGTGTTCACAAACGTCTGGCATTTGTGGAAAAAAATGGCTAAGGCAAAAGTACAATATCAATGCAGTGAATGTGGTTCTATCAGTATCAAGTGGGCAGGCCAGTGCCCCGACTGTAACAACTGGAATACCCTGATCGAAGAAGCTGTAACACAGGTGCAGGCAAGTGAGTCTGTACGTTTCAAAACCCATCTTGCGAAACCGGCTGAAGTTCAATGTCTTGATGCTATTGATGTCAATGAGCATCCCCGTCAGAGCACGGGTATTACCGAACTGGATCGAGTAATAGGTGGAGGACTTGTATCCGGCTCGGTCATTTTAATAGGTGGTGATCCGGGTATTGGTAAATCGACCGTGTTGATACAGGCGCTGGCATCGATAGCAGAAAATGATGCCATGAAAACGCTTTATGTCAGCGGTGAAGAATCCGTAGAACAAATTGGTCTGAGAGCAAGGCGTCTTGATCTGCCTCTGGACAAATTGCGAATTTATACAGAAAACCAGCTGGAACGAATACTTGCCGTTGCGGGCAAGGAAAAACCTTCAGTAATGGTTATTGATTCTATTCAGACGGTCTATACAGAGTTACTAAGTTCGGCTCCCGGTGCAGTTGGCCAGGTACGTGAAAGTGCCGCGCAACTGGTTCGCTACGCCAAGCAAACAAATACAACAGTATTACTTGTAGGTCACGTTACCAAGGAAGGCACACTTGCGGGGCCGCGCGTACTGGAACACATGGTTGATACTGTTCTGTATTTCGAAGGGGATAGCAGTAGTCGCTATCGTGTTATTCGTGCAGTTAAAAATCGTTTTGGTGCAGTAAATGAACTTGGCGTTTTTGCGATGACTGACAGGGGATTACGGGAAGTGAGTAATCCATCTGCAATATTTCTGTCTCGTCACGAAGAAGAAGTGTCAGGCAGTGTCATCATGGTAACCCGGGAAGGAACCCGTCCAATGTTGGTAGAAGTGCAGGCCCTGGTTGATGAATCACATCTTAATCAACCACGAAGAGTCACCCAGGGTCTGGAACAAAATCGACTGGTTATGCTGTTGGCGATTCTTAATCGTCATGCAGGTATTGCAACATACGATCAGGATATTTTTATCAATGTTGTTGGCGGTGTTCGCATAAGTGAAACCGGTGCTGACCTGGCTATTTTGCTGGCAGTCCTGTCCAGTCTTAGAAATAAATCATTACCCAGCGATCTGGTTGTTTTTGGTGAGGTGGGTCTCGCCGGTGAAATACGCCCGGTGCAAAACGGCCCGGAAAGATTAAACGAAGCGGCCAAGCATGGTTTCAAACGTGCCATCATTCCTAAAGCAAATAAACCGAGAGAAAAAATAAAGGGTCTGGAAATCACGGCGGTGTCTCGCTTAAGCGAAGTGCTCGATAAAGAGTTATTTTAAACTGGCATATGGAAAACTATAGTCATTTTATATTCGCACGTGCGCTGCATATAGCAGCTATTGTATTCTGGATCGGAGGAGTTGCTTTTGTAACAACAGTTCTTATCCCGGCACTTAAGAATATTCCAGAAGCTAATGACAGGCTGGAGTTATTTGAAAAGCTCGAAGGGAAATTTGGGTTCCAGGCAAAAATCACAACATTGATTACTGGCTTGTCGGGATATTATCTGTTGAATTATCTGGATGCATGGGATCGGCTATTACATCTTCATTTCTGGTGGATGCATTTGATGATATTCGTATGGTTGGTTTTTACTCTTGTATTATTTGTACTTGAACCCCTTTTTTTACATCAATGGTTCCGTAAGCAGGCCTTAAAAGATAGTGATTCAGCCTTCGCATGGCTTCATCGAATGCACGTGGTATTGTTAAGTTTGAGTATATTAGCTGTACTAGGTGCCGTGGCAGGCTCACATGGATTTAGCTTTCAGCTAATGTAAAAACAGAGAATCAGGCATCCTCTTTTTGAGGAATCTTATTAACCCGTACTTTTTTCACGGCATTATCCACTGCCTGGGTAATAGTCATGGTCAGGTTGCCAAGTCGCAAACTTGTGCCTGGTTCGGGAATACTTTGCATGTGCTCGATTATCAAACCGTTCAGAGTTTTTGGACCATCAACAGGCAGTTCCCAGTCCAGCTGACGATTAATTTCCCGCAACATGGCGGTGCCATCAATAATGTAGCTACCGTCTTCCTGCGGGTGAATATCTGGACTATAGCTTTGCATATCAGTAGTAAACTCACCGACGATTTCTTCCAGTATATCTTCGAGGGTGACAAGACCCTGGATGTCACCATACTCATCTACTACCAGGGCGATGCGTCGTTTTTGTCTCTGGAAATTTAGTAGCTGGGTATGCAGGGGTGTACCCAGTGGCGCAAAATAAGGTTCAACGGTGAGGCTCTCCAGTTCTTCAATAGAAAAGTCTTCTTTATCCTGCACTTTCAAGATACGCGGAATTTTACGAGCGTGCAGGATACCGATGATTTGGTCAATACTATCTCTATAGACAGGTAAGCGGGTATGTTGGGAATGACTTAATAATTCTATTATGTCAGAGGAAGAGTCATTTAAATCAATACCAACAACCTCCGCTCTTGGCACCATGATTTCGTCAATTGTAATGTTTTCCAGATCAAGAATACTGACTAGCATTTTCTGGTGACGGCTCGGGATCATATGGCCAGCTTCCAGCACGACGGTGCGTAATTCTTCCCTGGTGATCGGAGTTTCTTCCATATCTTCAACATTAACTTTGAGCAGTCTTAACAAACTGTTGGCGATTTTGTTAATAACCCAGACGAATGGGTATAAAAGTTTGCCCAGGGGCGTGAGAATATAGGCAGCAGGAAAGGCAATACGTTCTGGGTAAAGTGCAGCAAGTGTTTTTGGCGCGACTTCAGCAAAAATAAGTACAACAGCTGTCAGTAATATCGGCGCGACAGCGATACCTACTTCACCAATCATACGCATAGCGATCACGGTAGCTAATGAAGCTGCAAATATATTAACCAGATTGTTACCCAGTAATATCAGACCAATTAGTCTATCCGGGCGTTTAAGTAATGCTTCGACCAGCATGGCAGCACGATGTTTATCCTC
>JABHFC010000329.1 GCA_018676275.1 Gammaproteobacteria bacterium
GCTGGTATTGCTCGTGAAGTAGGCGTGTTAAACAACTTGCCGGTTCAAAATGTCGAAGCACAGAAGCCAGAAGTAAGTCATAAACAGTCCAGGTCAGTTGTGCTTGAGGCAGATTCCGCCTGTCCACGTTATGCAGGGCGAATTCTCAGTAATATTGACATCACCAGCAGGGCACCAGACTGGATTGTTGAAAGATTACGTCGTGCAGATATTCGTAGCATAAATGTGGTTGTTGATTTGACCAACTACGTCATGCTTGAATTAGGTCAGCCAATGCACGCCTTTGATAACGATAAGCTCAGTGGTGATATTGTTGTCAGATATGCCAAAAACAGTGAAGAACTGACACTTCTGGATGGTCAGCAATGTTCAGTGCAAGAACAAACCTTGTTGATTACCGATGATAGTGGCGCTATTGCCCTCGCCGGTATTATGGGCGGGCTTGATACCGCAGTGTCGGATGAAACCCAAAACCTGTTTCTGGAGAGTGCCTATTTCGACCCTGAGCTTATTGCTGGTCGCGCCAGAAGCTATGGTTTACACACTGATGCCTCGCATCGATATGAAAGGGGGGTGGATTTCCAGTTGCAGGAGCCGGCACTGGAGAGGTTGACTGAACTACTGATCGAGTACTGTGGAGGTAGTGCAGGCCCGCTTATTTCGGTTTCTGAACCAAAGCATTTTCCTCCTCGACCTCCAGTTGAACTGAGTTTAGATTCCTTGTCTCGCGTTCTTGGTATAGATATTGAGGCAAAAAGAGTAAAACAAATGCTGGAACAGCTGGATCTGGGGATTGAAGAAGTGGAAGGGGGATTTCAGGTGAATGTGCCTTCCTTTCGTTTTGATATAAGCATTGAGGCTGACCTGATTGAAGAAGTAGCGCGGATTTATGGCTATAACAATATGCCAAGTGAGCCGCCACGTGCCAGCCTGAGTATGAACGATGGCAACAGTGACAGCAGTTTGATTGAATTGCAGCAATGTTTATTAAACCGTGGTTATCATGAAGTCATCACCTATAGTTTTCTGGATAAGCAACTGCAGGAAAAGGTGCTGGGTGAAGTTGCCGCGATTTCATTGTTAAATCCAATTTCGTCTGATCTAGGTGTAATGCGTCGCAGTCTGTTGCCCGGACTACTTGGCGCGCTTGCCTATAATCTGAATCGCCAGCAGGACAGAATAAGGTTGTTCGAATGCGGCCGTATTTTCGAAGGCAAAGGAGTCACAGAGCAAGAACTGATGCTCTCTGGAGTAATAAGTGGTAATATTTATGAAAAACAATGGGATAACCCATATATCTCAAGTAATATATATGATTTGAAAAGTGATCTGCAAGCACTTGTCCAAACTGGCATAGGTAAAGTGCAGCTGGATTACCGTTCTAATCAACACCCAGCCTTGCATCCTGGTCAATCAGCCGAAATCTTCATTGAAAACCAATCAATTGGTCTCATTGGTGCCTTGCATCCAGCTTTGATAAAAGAATTAGACTTAAATCAGCACGTTTTTGTATTTGAGCTTAAATTGTCAGAAATAAACGTTAAAAAACCGTTAAAATTCACGAAAATCTCTAAATTTCCAACTGTGAAACGAGATATTTCTTTGCTGGTAGACAGGCTGATTCCTGTTCAGGACATCATAAATCTGATTAAATCGGAGGCATCTGAGTTACTTACTAACCTAGAGTTATTTGACCTATATCAGGGGGAAGGTATTGATATAGAGAAAAAAAGTCTTGCTTTGGGCTTGACCTTTCAGACATCTTCTAGCACTCTTACAGAAGAGGAGATCGAGACTGTCATGGATAGGATCCTGATAGCTCTCAAATCAGAATTTGGTGCGACACTGAGAAAATAATATGGCGGCACTAACAAAAGCCGATATGGCCGAAAAACTATACGAAGAACTTGGGCTCAATAAGCGAGAGGCCAAGGAAATTGTAGAAATGTTTTTTGAAGAAATTCGAGCGGCACTGGAATCAGGTAGCCAGGTAAAGTTGTCAGGTTTTGGCAATTTTGATCTGCGAGACAAAAACCAGCGCCCTGGAAGAAACCCGAAAACAGGTGAGGAAATTCCGATAAGTGCACGTAGAGTTGTTACTTTTCGTCCTGGCCAAAAATTAAAAGCTAGAGTAGAGGCATATGCTGGAAGCGTCCAACAATAGTGAATTACCTGCCATCCCTGGCAAAAGATACTTCACCATAGGTGAGGTAAGCGATCTTTGTGCGGTCAAACCGCATGTATTACGCTACTGGGAGCAGGAATTTCCGCAATTAAAGCCATTAAAACGTCGTGGTAATCGTCGCTATTATCAGCGTCACGATGTAATTCTTATCAGACAGATTAGAAGCTTGCTCTATGAGCAGGGGTTTACAATCGGTGGAGCCAGACAACGTTTGTCGGGAGACGAAGCGAAAGATGACTCTAACCAGAGTCAGCAGATTATTCGACAACTTCGTTCCGAACTTGAAGAAGTGCTGGATTTGTTAAGACGATAGACAAAAGTTTAAATATCGAATTACTGAATTAAGCTGTAGTACCCCTTTCTGTTACTGTCATCTCAATAAGCATAATATTTATCCAGAGTGTTATTCTTGTTATCTTTCCTGATAGGGCGTTTGCCGCTTACAAATAGATTAAATGTCGGGGCGTAGCGTAGCTTGGTAGCGCGTCGCACTGGGGGTGCGAAGGTCGTCGGTTCAAATCCGGCCGCCCCGACCACTTTTCTAAACTTCAGTAATACTTTTTTGCCAGTCCTCAATGAGGAATCTGTAGCTGTGCATGCACTAGCGCATGATCAGATAGTTAATTGAAGGCATAATTAATCTAACTTTAGCGAGAAATCTAATATGTGTGGAATTGTTGGTGCCGTAGCCCAACGTGATGTTAGTCCGATTCTTATTGAAGGACTGAGACGCCTGGAATACAGAGGATATGATTCAGCTGGTCTGGCCGTATTGAACGAATCAGCAAAGCTGGAACGTGCGCGCGTATTAGGTAAGGTTAATAATCTGGCGGCCTCTCTGGAAGAGAACCCCATACAGGGTGGCTGCGGTATCGCTCACACTCGTTGGGCGACTCACGGCAAACCCAGTGTTAAAAACGCACATCCCCATATATGCCGCGAACAGGTAGCCCTTGTACATAATGGCATAATCGAGAATCACGAAGCGCTTCGTGCAGTCCAATCTCAAAATGGTTACGAATTTGAATCAGAAACCGATACAGAGGTTGTTGTAAATCAGGTTCACAGTCATCTAAGCGAAGGAATGGATCTACTGGCCGCGGTTCAGGCCACCGTCTCGCAGTTAAAAGGTGCTTATGCGCTGGGTGTTATATCGGAAAAAGAACCTGGACGTATGATTGCAGCGCGACACGGTGGGCCACTGTTGATTGGTGTTGGTCTGGGTGAATACTTCATTGCCTCTGATAAATTCGCTCTGCTACCGGTTACCCAACAATTCATCATCCTCGAAGAAGGTGACATTGCGGATATACGCAGGGACTCTGTAAAAATCTATAATTCTGCAGGTGAACAAGTTGAAAGAGTGGTAACAACTTCGGAGCTTTCTGCCGATGCCGCCGATAAATCCGGCTACAAGCATTACATGTTGAAAGAGATTTACACTCAACCTTTAGCCATTGCAGAAACCCTTGAAGGACGCTTGCTGGATGGACAGGTTATTGAAGCAGCCTTCGGCATGTCGGCGGAAGAAATTCTGAATCAGACTAATGCCGTTCATATCGTTGCCTGTGGCACCAGTTATCATGCCGGGCTGGTGGCTCGATACTGGCTGGAGGAAATCGCAAATATTCAATGTACTGTCGAAGTTGCCAGTGAATACAGATACCGCAAATCTGTTGTACCGACAGGAACCTTATTTACCACCATTTCCCAGTCCGGAGAAACAGCCGACACCCTGGCTGCATTGCAGCTCGCCAGAACAAAGGACTACTGCGGTAGCCTCGCAATTTGCAATGCACCGGAAAGTTCTTTAACAAGGGAATCTGATCTGGTGTTCCTGACACGGGCTGGTGCTGAAATTGGTGTCGCCTCTACCAAGGCATTCACTACACAATTGACGGCTTTGTTTATGCTGGTGTTATTGCTGGCACGCAAACGCGGTCTGGCTAAAGAAAGAGAAAAAGAATTAACTGCTCTACTTGAAAGCTTACCCGGACTGATAAACCAAATACTCGAGTTGGATAGCAATATCAAGGAGTTAGCTGAACATTTTAATGATAAGCACCATACTTTATATCTAGGGCGCGGTACGATGTTGCCGGTGGCAATGGAAGGTGCGCTGAAACTAAAGGAAATCTCCTACATACATGCTGAAGCCTATCCTGCCGGAGAGTTGAAACATGGTCCCTTAGCACTTGTTGATGATGATATGCCGGTAATTGCCGTAGCACCTAACAATGAGTTGCTGGAAAAGTTAAAATCTAACCTTCATGAAGTAAGAGCCCGAGGTGGAGAGCTGTATGTGTTTGTTGATTCTGATGCTGAAATGGAAGAGAGTGAAGGTGTGAATGTCTTGAAAATGATATCTGTAGATGAACTCATAGCGCCGATCGTTTATACCGTTCCATTGCAGTTATTTTCATACCATGTTGCCGTACTTAAAGGCGCAGATGTTGACCAGCCTCGCAATTTAGCCAAGTCAGTTACAGTAGAATAAGGCCTGCGAAATAATTATCTAATGAACAAAAAATCTGAATCCAAATTTAGCATTCTAATTGTTGATGATGATAAAGATATCCTGTCATCTTTATCAACATGGCTTGGAAATGAAGGTTTTGAAGTGCTTGCAGTTACATCGGCAGAGGAAGCTCTGGGAAAATTACATACAGTACATCCTAATTTAGTCATTACTGACCTGTTTATGTCAGGAATGAGTGGTATGGAATTGTTATCGACAATACACAGGGATAATCCCTTATTGCCGGTTATTATGCTAAGTGGTCAGGCAGATATACCTGATGCAGTCAAAGCAACTCATTTGGGTTCCTCGGCGTTTCTGGTCAAACCAATAATCAAGGAAGAATTATTTGATCAGGTTAAGCGAGCACTAAGGATTTCATCCAAGCGCACTATCGGAAGGGGGCCTGATGATCAAGACAAGGACATTGTTTATCAGAGCAAGGCAATGGCCGAAATCATCGATTTGGCTGAATTGGTTGGCGATAGTAATGTCACGGTCTTCATCAGTGGTGCAACAGGTACAGGTAA
>JABHFC010000330.1 GCA_018676275.1 Gammaproteobacteria bacterium
GACTTTGGCGATACGGCAAGTCTTACACCAATGGTCAAAATGCATACTCTGGGTTCCAGCTTTGTACCACCAGGCTTTCATGCCGGTGGGCTTCGCTACCATGGTATGGCACCTTTGGTCAGCCAGGTAGCTGATTTGGGTTATGTCGACCCCCGCTCCTATCCACAATTAAAATGTTTTGAATCTGGTATTCAGTTTGCAAAAGCAGAAGGAATCATCCCTGCTCCGGAAGCTAATCATGCTGTTTCAGCGGCTATTGATGAAGCATTACGTTGCAAGGTAGAAGGTAAGAGCGAATCAATATTGTTTAACCTTAGTGGTCACGGCAATTATGATATGCAGGCCTACACAGACTATTTCGCAGGTAAATTGTATGATCAGGAATATTCTGAGGAAGAACTGGCAATGGCTCTGTCTGGATTACCTGTTACAGCGGCCGCCTGATTGATATGAGATAAAAAGGTACAGGGTACTGAATAAGACTGCTGCTAGTAATTGTCAGTAAAAACTGTCTTATGAATTAATTAAATCAATCAGCATTTTGTGATCTGGTGATTGTTCTGTTAGCACCAGATTCCTTTCTTTAATGCTAAGCATGATCTGATTCACTTTTGTAAGATCAGAAACATTAGTCATAGCTAGTGGCCTGCGCGGATATCGTTCTCCGCCGGATAAAATATGAAAATAGCTGGTTGCAGGAAAAGCTCTGGTAGTCATAGTTTCGATAACCCCTGACTCATCGTACAAATTTAGCAAGGCTTCTAGCGAGACTGGCTGTTTTGTACTTCGACAATCATTCCAGAACTCGGTGTCTTCTCTTTGAGACAGATAATAGTGCAACATCAAAAAGTCACGCGATTCTTCATAAGCAGAAGTCATCTTTTTGTTATATGCACTAGTTAATGATGTATCAAACTTTCTATCAGGAAAATAATCCATAAACGTTTCAATACCATATTGAATCAAATGAATTCCTGTTGACTCGAGAGGTTCAAGAAACCCACCTGCGAGCCCCAATGAAAGACAATTTCCTTTCCAAAACTGACTTCGATGCCCTACGGGTATCGTCAAGTTTTTTGGCTCATCACTTAATACATATTCATCACTCATTAAATCCATTAATTCATCGAGCGCTTCTGTCTCATTTTTATGATCACTTGAATACACATATCCGCAACCAAGCCTGTCACTAAGCGGTATTTGCCAACTCCAACCTGCCTCAAGCGCAACAGAATTGGTATTTGCATTCATCTTGCTATTCTTTTCAAAAGACAAGGCAACAGCTTTGTTACATAATAAATATTCTGACCAATCGATAAATGCTACCTTCATGGCCTCGCTTATTAGACGACCGTGGAATCCAGTACAATCAATGTACAAGTCTGCTTCATATTTGTTACCTTCCTTTGTGGTCAAATAATCAATTGCACCTTCGCTGTTTAGAGAGACCTCATCAACATCAGCGAAAACATGTTCTACGCCTGAGGATACAGCTTTACCTTTAAGGTAATTAGCAAACTCACCGGCATCAAGGTGATATGCATAAGCGCCATTTTCAATGATTTTTGACACGTCTTCCTTGAAATTAGGCGCTTTACCATTTTCAGCGATTTGGGCCTGAAGTGAATAATCAGAATATGATTCATTGGACTGTCGTCCCGCATTTATCCAAAAGTGAAATAAATCTATTCCATCAATTATTGAACCGCACACTCCGAATGGGTGCCAGTAATTATGGTCTTTTCTAACCCAGTTGTGAAAATTAATCCCTAACTTATACGTAGCTTTACATTCGCGCATAAACTCCTGTTCATCGAAGCCCATATTTCTTAGAAAGCGGACTATTGTCGGTAAAGTTGCTTCTCCTACCCCAATAGTTTCAATCGACGGGGATTCTATTAAGGTGATCTTTGAATCAACTCTAGACAGGAAACGTTGCAAATAACATGTAGCCATCCAGCCAGCAGTGCCACCGCCTACGATTATGATTCGATTGATATCGATTTCTGCTTTCATAGAATAAGATTTAGAAGGGTGTTAATACGCATAAGGTCAATATCAGTTAAGTTTTTAAGTTATGAGAACAGGAAAAAACGCTAACTAATACTGCGTTTTTATTCTAAAGCCTAATAGTTTAAAAAACACTTATTCACTATTTAGTTGTTCAAATAATGAATTCTACATTTAAGACCAGCTGGGAGATTAAAATCAGGATTGGGTATTTCGACTATTACCCCGAAGGTATTACTTGCTGCATCAATAATCTTATCGACTATTTTAACTTTTCCACTATACGTTTGCTCGGATTTACTGCCCGCGATAATTTCCACTTCCTGCCCTTTTCCTATCAGTCCATAATAATCCGCTTTCATCACAACTTGTGCATGAAGGGGGTTTAAGACTGCAAGTTTCAATAGTGGTTCCACACCCGCATACTCACCTTTGGAAACAAGACGTTCAACAATTATTGCATTCTCAGGACTATAGATTATTTTTTGCTGGAGTGCCTTTTCCGCTCTGATCATCTCCAATTCAAAAATAGTGTGTTCAGTCTGTATTTCGTCCGCCTCGTGAGCTGTTAAAATTCCCGTATCAATAAGCTCCTTATTTCTTTCAACTTTTCTTTTTGAAAACTCTACTTTTGCTTTTGCAAGGTTTAACATTGCCGTTTCCAGACCAGTTTCCAGGGTTATTACAACCTGCCCCTTACTCACTTCGCCTCCCCTTTCCACTTTTACCCTTTTCACAACACCCTGTACCTGACTTGCCAAATTTATTTCTTTACTTGGCTCTAATAAGCAGCTCAATTGTCCTGCATCTGACTCACTGGCAAATACAGAAAGGCCAGGTACAGTTAACAGAAAAAAACAGATGATATTTTTATTTTTCATTTATCAATAATCTATTATTTAGATACTTTTGCCGGAAAATGATAACAATTTATTTTGTTTTTCATCATAATTAAGCAGACTTTTCCTAATCTTCTTGTGTTTTTTCTCTACTTTTCTTTGCGCTATTTTCATCAAATTAAAAGAAACAGAATTTTTCCATTTTCCCGGGACAACAAGCAATATTATGTCATGAATATATTTGATTAGCTTTCCATGTAACAAATGATCCTCTGCTGAAAGAATCATCTCAAACATACCGGGATCACCCTGCCGCGCACATCGGCCTTCCAATTGACGGTCAATACGGCCAGCATCATGTAGCTCAGTCAAAATCACATACAAACCACCACATTCTCTTGCGCTATCACTTAGTTTTATGTCTGTTCCTCTGCCTGCCATATTGGTCGCAATTGTAATTTTCCCATATGAGCCAGCCAGTGAAATAATTTCCGCTTCATCCTTGTCTTGTTTGGCATTTAGCAGTTGATGCTCAATACCCTGCTTATTCAACAACTCACTGAGTATTTCGGATGCTAAAACCGTATGGGTTCCTATTAAAACCGGTTGCCCTCCCTCATATATCTCACATATCCTTGCAAATATCTTATTCCACTTTTCTTCTTCGGTCTTAACAACTTCTACAGATTTTTGCTCCCTGATACACTTTTTGTTGGTAGGTATTCTAACGACGCGCAGACCATAGACTCCCCATAATTCATCAACTACTTCTGCAGCTGTGCCCGTCATTCCACAAAGGTGATAATATTTTCGGAAAAAGTTTTGATAGCTTATTCTTGCCAGGGTTTTTCTTGGGTTGCTGATTTCACAGTCTTCCTTGACTTCAATCATCTGATGCAAGCCTCTTTCCCACTTACGATTTTCCATTATCCTACCCGTATGCTCATCAATAATCTGAATTTCTCCATCCCGAATCAGGTAATGTTTATCTTTGTCATAAAGATATAGAGCAGATAAAGCCTGATAAATAAGTTCATGGGTTCTTATTTTTGATTTCCAGAACCCCCCCAGTTCTTTAAGTGTTTCATATACAGTTTCTTTTCCTGTTTCAGTTAAAATAACTTTATGATTTACCTTGTCAATATTAAAATGAACTTTGTCGACAAGTTCTCTGCTCGCATCAACTGCTATTTTATACATTAGCTCTTGTTGAGAGTCGCCATTCTCTTCACCTGATATAATTAAAGGTGTTCTTGCCTCATCCATTAACACGCTATCTACTTCATCAATTACAGCATAATGTAAGCCCTGTAACATCAAAACATCATTAGCCTGCTTATTACCCTTTAAATTTTCAGCGTAAAGATGCAATTGATGATGTCGTGTTTCCAGGGCGATACTGTCTTTCAGATAATCGAAGACAAGTTCATTATTTGTACAGTAAACAACATCACATGCATATTGTACTTTTCGTTCCTCTGTTGATAGACCATTAATAATACAGCCAACGCTTAACCCAAGTAGCTCATACACCTCTTTCATTTCATCTGCATCGCGCTGCGTCAGGTAATCGTTCACAGTTATCACGTGAACAGGAATACCTTGTAAGGCTGCTGCGGCCGCAGGTAAAATGGCGGTTAATGATTTGCCTTCACCTGTATTCATTTCCGCGACATTTCCATAGAACATAGACTGACCAGCGATCAGTTGCACGTCAAAATGCGACATCCCAAGTTTTAACATTGAAGCTCTTTTTATTAGCGAAAATGCCAGCGCAAGACGTTCCTTATTGTAGCCAGATCGTGAAAGTTCAAGCCTCAGGTTTTGTATGTGTGACTGAAAATCAGACTCACTATTAATCTCAGTATTTGCGTCTTTGTCATGAACCATTGCAACAAAGCTTTTTTCTGCAAGCGCAAGGCCAGCAAATGGTCGTGTAACAATACCGAATAGATAATGGAACGCTTTATCGATGAGCTTTGGCTTTTCT
Source organism: Gammaproteobacteria bacterium (assembly GCA_018676275.1). Classification (GTDB taxonomy): domain Bacteria; phylum Pseudomonadota; class Gammaproteobacteria; order Eutrophobiales; family Eutrophobiaceae; genus WLWS01. Next base: position 4,840 of record JABHFC010000330.1, read on the forward strand.
ATCGATTTTTCCGGACGCATCAGTGTTGATGCGGGTAAAAGAAGAGGAGAACTAAGCACCAAAATTCCTTAAGAATACTCGTCTTATGACTCTGTACCAGCGCTTAAATACAGGTTCCGCATCATGTTTAAACATGACGTACACTCTTTCATCTATCGTCGTTTTGGAAGTATTGGGAACTTCAATTTCTACGTGATAATAATCCTGAAAAGTCGTAGATTTGTTCGGATCACCTGGATCAAGCGCTATAAGACCACCTCCACCAACGGACAATACCGGACTAACCAAATTCTTGCTCGCGGCTGGCATAATCCGAGTAATAAACCCTGCATAAACATCCTCAAGATGGCTGACAAAACGTACCTCGATATCATTAGTGTTATTAATAACGCGTTCTATATCATTTTTCCCAACCATTACGTTGATGGGTAGCTTCTTATAATCAACGATATAACCAAGTATTTTGCCTCGACCAACAAACCTTCCGGTAAGGTTCTCATGCTCAGGGATAATAAGGGTTCCTGAATAACGGGCGACTATTTCCAGCTGTTTTTGTCTGTCTTTGGCACGCTCATATTGGGATAAAACATATTGATAATCACCGCGAAGAACCTCCGCCAGATTTTTATCTGTGATATTCGCCTCATAAAGAGCCAAAGCTTCTTTAACCTGTGCTTGTAATACTCTGACCTTTGTATGCAGGTCTTCATTTTCCATGCTAATAATGGTTTCATTTTCTTCAACATATTCGTTTGTGCCGGCTACTATCTTTTTTATAAAACCATTTTCTTCTGCATAAATCTGGGCTTGTTCAGATACCCATATTACCCCTTCGGTTTCAGTTGCAAGCGGTACTGGCATAAGGAAAATAATCATCGATAAGAACCCCGCACCAAGAGCACAGGCAAAATATATCTTATGACTTCGTTCCTTAAGTTGAGGATCAGTCAGCGGTTTAGAAATAACTTTCATTAAAGGTAGTATAACTGCGATATATATGAACCAGACGCCTATAATGATACCAAATATAAAATATTTTGAGCTGACAAATAAAGTTATCGCCAGTGTAATAAAAAGTCTATATAGAAAAGCAAGTACTGAATAGCTTGCTAGCCAATAAGCCTCATTTTTTGTTCTGGCTGTCGATATACTTTCAGCAACTCCAAGAATATATCGCTTTACCAAATAGCCAATATGCTGATTGCTACGAGTAGAGAGATTTGGGATCTCCAGGAAATCTGCGAGGACATAATAAGCATCAAAACGTAACAGCGGGTTACCGTTGAACAACAGGGTTGATACACCAGAAATGAACATAACATTGAACAGAACAGCCCGCACTGCACCTGGTTCCGTATAAGTCCATAATATCATTGCCAGAGCTGCTAAAAATCCTTCTGCCAGAATACCAGCAGCACCAACAAGCATACGATGATATTTATTTCTAAAGGCAGTGGCTGCTGTTGCATCGACATAAGGGACCGGAAAAAATATTAACAACATAACGCCTATTTCATGAACCTCTCCACCCCAGCGTTTGACGCTATAGGCATGGGCAAGCTCATGAAATACCTTTACGAATGGATAAGTAAGTCCTATTAACAGGATGTTTTCCAATACCAACACCCGGTCACTAAGATTAGAAGTGAGGTTCTCCCAATGCATCAAAGCCAGAAGGATTCCCCCGAGTACAACAAATAACCAGATAAAGATTCCAGTAGCACTAAATACAGGCCTGACAAACCGAGCTGTAACCTTTAAGAAGTTTTCCGGATCTAATAAAGGGATTTTTATACTAAGAGGTGACTTTATTTGCTGTAAGAATTTCTTACGACTGGTGTCTCGTCGTCTTATATCAAGCTCCTGAATATCGGGCAAACTATCTGCTACAGCAACATTTGCATTATAAAGCTTCGAAACCAAATTTATAATGTCATTCTGAGTTGGCATATCATCACCTAATTTCTCACAAGCCAACTCCCATATCTCCTGAAGGGTTCGCTTGCCATCCATTAAACCAATGATTTGATATGTGTCAGCAAAAAACCGATGAAATTGCCCTGTGACATGGTCCTGTAAAACATAGACGATTTCACCCTGATAAATATGTCTATGAATTTTTGCATGATGCTTGAGATGAATTCTCAAATCAGCCACGCGGTACCAATTCTGGTTGAATAGTTGCTCAACCATAAGATATTTTAGTTAGATAATGACCAGAACTTCAGGCGTAACCAGTCTACGAAATCTCTGCTCCAGATTGAGATGAGTTTTCGTTCATCAATTTCGACCTGCGCAATGCCTTCCATACCAATTTGTAATTCCTTATCAAATTCAATTAATTCTGCTTCCACCATGAAAAATGTTTGCTTATCTTCAGGTACTGTTGTTGGTGTGATTCGAATTATTTTAAAATCATATGGTTTTTCTGGTATTGCTGATAAATATAAAAGTCCTGTTTGTCCTATTTGAATATCGGCAATTCGATTTTCCTTTATCTTCAAATCAATTCGATAATCGTCAAGAGGGGATATCTCGAAAAGCAAATCACCCTGAGAGACA
>JABHFC010000331.1 GCA_018676275.1 Gammaproteobacteria bacterium
ATCAAAACACCTTCCTATTTTATTTCCACCCAGGAAGATCATATTGCACCCTGGAAATCTACTTATCTGGGCGCGCAATTATTTTCCGGTCCCGTACGATTTGTATTGGGTAAGTCGGGGCATATTGCCGGGATCGTTAACCCTCCTGCTGCCAAAAAGTACGGCTATTTTACCGGCAAGAAAGTAGATGCAGGTTCTGACGAATGGTTGGAAGAAGCAAAGCCACATGAGGGTTCCTGGTGGCAGGACTGGAATCGTTGGGAGAAAAAGTATGTGGGCGAGAAAGTGGCTGCGAGAAAACCTGGTGACGGCAAGTTAAAGGTCATCGAAGATGCGCCCGGCTCTTACGTTACCAAGCGTGTGTAAAACAGATATATAGACTGCAGTAGATATTACCTGATGACGAGGTCAATTTTATTGACCTCAGTGTCATCAAAACCAGCCAGGTAAATAGCAACTAGCTGATTTAGCTGAATTTCTTCCCACAAGTAGCATATCTGCCTGATACTCTGAGCTTTATATATTCATTCACCGGAATATATTGAAATTAGTGCGCAACGCCCCCATATTGACGTGATAAAACACGTCAAACCATTCCTGATCGAGGAAATAATACTAATGGAACATGTCGACAAATTTATTCGTCCGGTAGCAATTGCAGTCGTCGTTTATCTGCTAATAATCCTGCTTTCAATATTCATTCTGGACAGCGAGCCAGACAGTTTTGACGTCAGTGGTCTCGCCCGCACCAACACCAGCTCTGATAGCGATATTGTTACTGGATATGTGACTGCATCCGCCCTAATTAATGTTATGGATACTGTACTCAACAAGCGTGGTGGTTATTTGAGTAATGATATTTTTCCACCGGGTGTGCTGATGGATAATATCCCTAATTGGGAATTTGGTGCTATAACGCAGGCGAGGGACATTGCCCGCGCTTTTCGTAATGACTTTAGTCGTTCACAAACACAATCCGTAGAAGATTCAGATCTGGTAATAATGGATCCCCAGTTTCATTTCGATACCGATTCCTGGATTTTGCCTGCTACAGAGGGTGAGTATGAAAAAGGTATTAAGGCGCTGGAGAGCTACCTGAAACGATTGAGTGATGAAAATGTACAGGATGCCCAGTTTTTTGCCAGGGCGGATAATTTGCGTGACTGGTTGGCGATACTTGAAAAACGTCTTGGTAGTTTGTCACAACGATTGAGTGCCAGTGTTGGTCAGAATCGAGTCAACATAGATTTGCAGGGTGATAGCGCGGCGGAACAATCAACTGCTACGCCTCAAAATATGAAAGTCAAAACTCCCTGGCTGGAGATTGATGATGTCTTCTATGAAACCCGCGGTTCAGCCTGGGCGCTGATTCATTTTCTCAAGGCGATCGAAGTTGACTTTAAACAGGTCCTGGAAAAAAAGAATGCCCTCGTCAGCTTGCGCCAGATCATTCGTGAGTTGGAGGCTACACAGGAAACAGTCTGGAGTCCTATGATACTGAATGGAACAGGATTTGGATTTGTTGCCAATCATTCGCTGGTCATGGCATCTTACATCTCAAGTGCCAATGCCGCAGTAATAGATTTGAGGAATCTGTTAGAACAGGGATAGCTTCTGCTTTATTTCGTTCATTTCCAGCTTAAAGAATTTTCCAAATGTGCAATCGATTGATTTGATTGCTACACCCTCAAGACGCCTCGATTTAGTGAAGAACCATCTAATGCATCATAATTTCTTAAAAAAACATACGGAACAGTATGGCTATAGTTATTAAAAAAAATAATATAGTTTATAATAAACAAATAGATAGGGATATTTATAGTTAAAACCATACGGCAGCGTATTGTAATATATTTCTAAGTCGATATGATTGGTCTTATGTGTGGGTTGTAACAATAATGACCTGAGTGCTCTGCTGTTTCATTATTCAAGCGAATGTGATCCTGCAGTTCTCTTAATCATTGACGCTTACGTAGGCAGTCCTCCCATACTACGAGAGTTCAGCAACATTAAGTCTATTGGGAATTTTATTATGAGTGTAAACATTAAGCAAAAACAGACCGTGCGCGCAGTATCGGATCATAGTAGTGAGAAGGATTGGAGCATAATAGGGCCAGGGATTCATGTAAAAGCACTTGCCATCGACGAAACACGCCACACGATTGAATACTTACTTAAAGAAGATGCAAACTGGAAGCCGGGTTTGCATCGGCATTTATGTGAAACCTCATTGTTGGTGCTTGAGGGTAGCATCATCAATCGTGGCACCGGTCACGAATACTTGCCTGGTGATTTTTTCTATCAGGAAAAAGGTCACACTCATGACGAGGAAATGGGCAAAGACGGGATTGTTGCTTATGTGAGTATGCGCGGTACCTCTGATACGCTGGTCGAATTTCTGGATGAAGCAGGTGAAGTTTACGGTTCCGTCAAGATCTCCGATTTCGCTCACCTGTTACCGGCATAGAAATTATGTAGTAAACACAAAGTAAAATGAATCAATGGGTTTAGATAAAACTAAACCTGAACAGTTTGAATATAAGTGTTTTATCTGTCCCATTTATTTACCAGGTGGAAGTGCTACCTACTCAGTGCATAGATACATCTAGATAAGTCGCTTATTTTGAAATAATGAAATTTCCGTAGGCTCTTGTGCCTTCACCTGCTTTTATTGATTTGCTTACTTCAAGAGTGGCAGTGTCAA
>JABHFC010000332.1 GCA_018676275.1 Gammaproteobacteria bacterium
AAATTAGACGTGTTAACCGGAGAAGAACAGTGACCTTGCGTGTCACGCCACCGGAAAATGTCTCGCTTGAAAGTGCGATTCAAATTCTGAAAGACGATGTTGAGGGAAAAATACGTGAGGCTTTGCCGGAAGATGGAGATATTCATTATGCAGGTAGCGCCGATAAGCTACAGATCGCATTACAGGGAATGCAGAACAGTTTCTTGCTAGCAATAGCCATTCTTTATCTTTTGATGAGTGCTTTGTTTCGCTCTTTTTGGGATAGTCTACTGGCTATTCTGGCTTTGCCACTGGCGACAGTGGGCGGAGTCGTAGCATTATTTTTGATGAATACCGTTCCGGGTCTGTTTGGTAAAGCTGTTTTTCAGCCAATGGACCTTATTACCATGATAGGCTTTATCATTCTTCTCGGGCTTGTAGTGAATAACGCAATTTTACTTGTGCATCAGTCTCGCGCTAGCGAACGAGAAGGTCTAAGTCGTAAAAATGCAGTGCATCAAGCGGTTCGACAACGTCTACGTCCTATTATTATGAGCACCCTGACAAGTATCTTTGGTATGTTGCCCCTGCTCCTTGTGCCAGGTGCAGGAACAGAACTATATCGTGGTATGGCAGGTGTAATCGTTGGCGGTATGAGTGTCAGTACCGTATTTACACTAATACTTCTACCTAGCCTGTTGCGTATAGGTGAACATAAACGCCTGGCACAAGCCTGAGAAAAGCCGATTTGTTCGCACAAGCAGCTTTCCTCCCATAAAATAGCGCACTTAATATTTGGCTTACTCATATATGCAACCTAAATCATTTCGTAGACTAATTCTGGCATTGAAGTTTTGCTTGCTTGGCCTTTCTTTTTCTAATGCCTCAGCTGAAATTTATGAGCTAACAAGTAAGGAAGATTCGGTTGTCGGTGAAATTCAAAAAACATGGGCAAGATCTGAAGATACATTGCTGGATATAGCCAGGGCAAACGGTCTGGGATATCACGAAATAAAACGAATAAATCCGACATTGGATACCTGGTTACCAGGTTCTGATAAGGAAGTAGTTTTACCATCAAAGTATGTTTTACCGATGGCGAAACGAGATGGAATTATTCTGAACATACCTGAAATGCGACTGTACTTTTTTCCGAAAGTAAAACCGGGAGAAGAGATTAAAGTCGTGACATATCCTCTCGGCATTGGGCGTCAGGGTTGGCAAACACCTTATATCAACACACGGGTTATAGAAAAAAAGAAACATCCGTACTGGCACCCACCAGAATCAATTCGCAAAGAACATGAAGCCGCAGGTGACCCCTTACCAAAACGAGTTGAACCAGGGCCGGATAATCCTCTCGGTGATTATGCTATGCGACTTGGTTTACCTGACTATCTGATTCACGGTACCAATAAACCTTTCGGTATTGGTATGAGAGTCAGTCATGGATGTATAAGACTGTACCCGGAAGATATTGAAGAATTATTTCCGCAGGTAAAATTGCGAACACCTGTACGCATTGTAAACCAGCCATATAAAGTCGGAAGGCTGGACGATAAAATCTATCTGGAAGCACATCCCTACCTGGAAGAGGATAGTGATGAATATAAGGACAATTTAACAAGTGTCGTTAAAATGATAGTTAAACTCACAGATGATCAGGATTATCAGATTGAATGGGAACTGGCTAAACAGGTTATTCGGGAGATGAATGGTATTCCAATCGTAATTGGACGTTTGTCACAGACCCAGATTGATGCAGGGCTAGATGATGTTGCCGAAACCACCCTTGATAAGGGAATTAGTTTACAGCTGGAAACCGGGATAGCTAACTAGATTTGGAACTAAACTAATATTATTTTGCCATTACTCTTATCGCGATGTAGTTGAGAAGTCGCTTCGGACTCCTCGAGAACTTATTCCAGACATTCTCTACCTCCTACATACCGTTGTTTATCCTTAGAATGGCACGTTGTCCATGTAGTCGTGTCCTCTCGCGACATCGCATACAAGGACGTATGCGCTTAGGAATGGTCTGGAACGACATTCCTGACCTAACATCCTGTACATAAAAAAAGCCCCTTGAATGTTCAAGGGGCTTTTAATTTTCAAGCTTATATTTCTATCAGCTTTATTTTTGCATTGCCTTCTCAAACATACGATCAAGACGGCTCGTGTTCTCACTGCAGCATGCCTGAGCAGCTTCTGCGGAGGATTGAGCAGAATTGGCAGCATCAAGTGCACTATTAGCAACTGATAAAGCATTATCAGCACGTTGTGTTGCACTATTTGCAGTTGATAGCGCTTTTTCTGCAGTAGCTCTGATTTGTGCAATCTCTTCTGTTGTTGCACAGCCAGCCAGTGTTCCAAGCGCCAGGGCAAAAATTGAAGCCTTTACTATTGTTGTTTTCATAAATGATT
>JABHFC010000333.1 GCA_018676275.1 Gammaproteobacteria bacterium
AAACAGCGATAATCTGGGAAGGAGATGACCCTGCTGTCGATAAGAAAATTACTTATCGTGAATTACACGAGGAAGTGTGTAAATTCGCCAACGTATTGAAAGGACGTGGAGTTAAAAAAGGAGATTGTGTATCCATCTACATGCCAATGATTCCAGAAGCAGCAGTGGCGATGTTGGCCTGTACCCGAATTGGTGCTGTGCATTCGATAGTATTCGGCGGGTTTTCTCCGGAAGCTCTCAAAGATCGTATTCTGGATTCCAACTGTCAGGTGGTTATTACCTCTGATGAAAGTGTTCGAGGTGGACGCAATACTCCGCTCAAAGCAAATGCCGATAAAGGTGTAGCTGATTGCCCTGAAGTGCACACTATTGTTGTTGTGAAACGCACAGGCGGTGATATTGACTGGCAGGAAAATCGTGATGTCTGGTATCACGAGGCCATGGCGGAAGCCAGTAGTGATTGTCCTGCTGAAGAGATGGATGCAGAGGATCCTTTATTTATTCTTTATACTTCCGGTTCAACCGGTAAACCCAAGGGTGTTTTGCATACAACCGGTGGTTACCTGCTACATACTGCCATCACACACAAGTATGTGTTTGATTATCATGATGGTGATATTTACTGGTGCACGGCAGATGTTGGCTGGGTTACAGGGCATTCCTATATTGTTTATGGTCCGCTTTGTAACGGGGCGACAACATTAATGTTTGAAGGCGTACCAACTTATCCTGATGCGGGTCGTTTTTGGCAGGTGATTGATAAGCACAAAGTGAACAGTTTTTATACTGCACCTACTGCGATTCGTGCTTTGATGGGACAGGGTGATGAACCTGTCACGAGTACCAGTCGCAGTAGCTTGCGCATACTGGGTTCAGTCGGTGAGCCAATTAACCCGGAAGCCTGGGAGTGGTATTACCATGTGGTTGGTGATCAACGTTGCCCCATAGTTGATACCTGGTGGCAGACTGAAACAGGCGGCATTTTGATAACGCCACTACCCGGTGCAACGGCGCTCAAACCCGGATCGGCAACGCTACCTTTTTTTGGTGTTGAACCTTGCCTGGTGGATGATAAAGGTAATGAACTTGAAGGCGCGACCGAAGGTGCGTTGTGTATAAAGCGTTCATGGCCAGGTCAGATGCGTTCCATCTACGGTGATCATGATCGCTTCCATGAAACCTATTTCAAAATGTTCCCGGGTAAATATTTCAGTGGTGATGGCGCGCGTCGTGATGAAGATGGCTACTATTGGATAACAGGACGTATAGATGATGTTATAAACGTATCAGGTCATCGAATGGGTACGGCGGAAGTTGAAAGTGCACTGGTATTGCATGATGCCGTGGCCGAAGCTGCCGTAGTAGGTTACCCGCACGATATAAAGGGCCAGGGAATTTATGCTTATGTGACATTAATGCATGGAGTTGAAGCATCAGAAGATTTGAAAAAGGAACTGGTACAACATGTGCGCAAGGAAATCGGTCCTATTGCCAGTCCTGATATCATTCAATGGGCGCCGGGTTTGCCGAAGACCCGTTCTGGCAAAATAATGAGACGTATTCTGCGTAAAGTGGCAGCTAATGAGATCGATAGCCTGGGAGATACCAGCACTCTGGCAGATCCTTCGGTGGTTGATGATCTTACAAATAATCGAGCCAATAAATAAAAAAACAGGGGGCAGTCCACGGTTTTTATAATTTAAAATCGTGGTCTGTCTCCAATTTTGATAAATTAATATTATGAATTTAGACAGAGTAGGACGAGGCAGAAACCCACCTAAGGAAATTAATGTAATTATCGAAATTCCCCTGAACGGCGAACCGGTAAAATATGAACTGGACAAGGATACCGGGGCAATGTTTGTTGATCGTTTTTTGAATACCGCGATGCGTTACCCCTGCAATTATGGTTATGTTCCAAAGACCTTGTCGCTGGACGGGGATCCTGTCGATGTGATGATTGCAACGCCAATGCCTTTAATACATGGCTCTGTTATACGCTGTAGACCTATCGGTGTTCTGAAAATGACCGATGAGGCCGGTGATGATAGTAAAATACTGGCAGTGCCTATCGACAGTGTTTCGAAATTTCACGATAACATCGTTTCGCATAATGATGTACAGCCGGCTTTACTGGAGTTAATTACCCACTTTTTTGAGCATTACAAAGATTTAGAGCCAAATAAGTGGGTCACCATTGACGGTTGGGAAGGTACAGAAGAAGCCCAGAGAGAAATCCAGGAATCCATTGAACGTTACGACGAACTACCTGTAAAGCCGCATTTCTAGCGTATCCTATCTCCTTGTTATTAAAGATATTATTGACCTGATAATCAATTGTTTGCAGAACTGTTGACAGCGCTGTCGAATTGCATTATTGTGCGCTGCAATATAAATGATG
>JABHFC010000002.1 GCA_018676275.1 Gammaproteobacteria bacterium
CGCTTTATGTCCATTGAAGATGAAAGCCAGGTAACTAAAGCAGGAATTATCTCTGTTGCCTGCATGCTCTGTTTTACCTCGGGTGCGGTATTGATAGGACTGGCAGGAAGGGTTTTGTTTCCCGATCTGTCCGATCCCGAATTGATTATGCCGACATTGAGTCGAGAGTTATTTCCACCCCTTGTTACCGGTTTGTTGGTTGTTGTCTTACTCGCGGCAATTATGTCTACCGTTGATTCCCTATTGATTCTTGTTTCATCAGCGGTAACGAGGGATTTGTTGCAAAAAATTGTGAAGCCGAATATTCCAGACAAAACGCTGGTCTTGATTGGAAAAGCCAGCACATTCGTAATTGGTGTTTTTGCAATGTTAATTGCCTTAAGTGAAAGCAGGGCAATATTCTGGCTTGTACTATTTTCCTGGTCAGGGCTGGGTGCGGCCTTTGGACCTGTCGTACTATGTTCGCTACTCTGCAAAAAAGTGACCTTGCCTGGTGCTATCGCCGGAGTATTGGGTGGGTTCCTGATTACCGTGTTATGGGTAGTATTTTTTAAAGAACATATTTATAACATGTATGAGGCAATTCCCGGTTTTTTCGGAGGCTTATTTTTAATCATTGGAGTGAGCCTGCTTACGCAAAAACCGGCAGAAGAATAAAATACTGCCAATTGAACTAATTGTTTTCCAGGGACGGGAGTGCTTAGGCCTGTAAAGTCTCCAATGCCCAGTTCACATGTTCCCTGACAATCTCGGAAGAATGTTCCTGCCTGCTTTTCAGCGCCTTAATAATAAGGTCACTGGATGGAGCATTTCCAAGTGCGACAGCTATATTCCGTAACCAGCTTTCATAGCCAATACGACGGATAGCGCTTCCCTCAGTTCTTTTCATAAATTCCTCCTCTGACCAGAGAAACAATTCGACCAGTGCAGGTGCATCCAGACCATGCCTGGTCCGAAAATCTTTTTCTTCCGTGTCATGAGAAAACTTGTTCCAGGGACAAACTAGCTGGCAGTCGTCACATCCGTAAATTCGGTTACCAAGCATCGGACGAAATTCAAGGGGTATCGACCCTTTTAATTCTATTGTCAGATAGGAGATGCATCGTCGCGCGTCAACCTGATAGGGACCGATAATTGCTTGTGTGGGGCAAATATCAATACATGCCTTACAACTCCCGCAATGATCCTGGGTAAAACTATCATCAGTTGGCAGAGGCAGGTCGGTGTATAACTCTCCGAGAAAAAACCAGGAGCCAGCTTTCGGATTAATCAAATTGCTGTGCTTGCCAATCCAGCCGAGACCAGCGTTACGCGCCAGTGCTTTTTCAAGTACTGGTGCACTATCTACGAAAGCGCGATAACCAAATGGACCGCTAAACTCTTCAATTCTGGATGCCAGTTTTTGGATTCTGTTACGCATTAGCTTGTGATAATCACGGCCCATTGCATAGCGGGAAACATAGGCTAATTCAGGGTTTGATAGCACTTTTTTTGGATGCGAAGCGTCCGGTGGATTGTAATCCATACGTACAGAAATGACTCTTATTGTGCCTGACTTCAATTCGTCGGGTCGACTTCGCATGGTTCCGTGGCGCGACATATAGGCCATTTCGCCGTGCATATCCTGCGCAAGCCAGTTCAGCAGATGAGTTTCGTCTTCGCCAAGGTTAATGTCACTTATACCAACTTGTTGAAAGCCGAGTTCCTGGCCCCAGCTCTTAATCTGCTGAGCTAAATCCTGATAATCCGTGTTTTCCGATAAATTCAGAACAATGTCTCCTCGCTTGACGGTGCTAATATGGCTAACCTGGGTTATTATAATTCTGTCTACTACAGCGAGTCTCGAATAATGTTTGATTTTGTTAATGCCTGGTATAAACGCTACTTTACTGATCCGCAGGCCGCACTACTGGTCGTATTATTACTGGTCAGTTCCTTAACTATCTATTACATGGGGACGATGCTGACTCCCCTGATTGCCGCAGTGGTTATAGCCTACTTACTGGAAGGTCCGGTAAGCAAACTGGAGAGGAAGGTATCTCGCCTGGTCGCTGTTATAGCGGTATTCAATCTCTTTTTGATGTTTATGGTTTTTCTGGTGTTATTTTTATTACCCATCCTCTCACGCCAGGCTAAACAGTTTTTCCAGGAAGTACCGAATATGATTAACCGTGGACAGGAATTGCTAATGCGTCTGCCAGAGGAATATCCCTCGATTATTTCTGAAAGCTCGATCAAAGATATTATATTTTCTCTGAGTGGTGATATTAGCAATGCCGGTCAAAGTGTCCTCTCTGTTTCTTTCGCCTCAATACCGCTTATTGTTATTTACCTGGTGTTGGTACCCTTGATGATTTTCTTCTTCATGAAAGACAAAATCATTATCCTGGAGTGGATGAGTCGGTTCTTACCATCAGATCGACACCTGGTAACTCACCTCTGGGAAGAAATGGATGGACAAATTGGTAACTATATTCGTGGTAAAGTTTATGAGATTATTATTGTTGGAGTTGCTGCTTATATCGTTTTTAAGTTTTTTGGTTTGAATTACGCGTCTTTGCTGGCGATTGTTGTTGGGCTTTCCGTATTGATCCCATATATCGGTGCAGCGACTGTTACTATTCCGGTAGCACTTGTTGGTTTTTTTCAATGGGGTCTTGGAACAGATTTTACCTGGTTAATGATTACCTATTTCGGACTCCAATTTCTCGATGGCAACGTGCTGGTTCCGATATTATTTTCTGATGCAGTTAACATTCATGCAGTAGCTATTATCGCTGCTATTTTAGTATTCGGTGGGCTTTGGGGCTTTTGGGGTGTGTTCTTTGCTATTCCACTGGCAACGTTGGTTAAAGCATTAATCAATGTATGGCCAACTTACGCCGAAGAAGAGCCGGAAGCTCAGGTCTAAGTAAATATCTTTTTGCAGATGAGATAGATAAATTAGAGACTTTCGCTGGCGAAGTCAGCTAATCGTGAACGTTCCCCTCGCTGTAAAGTTATATGACCGCTGTATTGCCAGTTTTTGAACCTGTCGACGACATAGGTTAAGCCAGAAGTTGTCTCAGTCAGATAGGGTGTGTCAATCTGCCCGATATTACCGAGGCAAACGATCTTGCTGCCCGGGCCAATACGCGTTATCAGTGTTTTCATTTGTTTAGAGGTCAGGTTTTGTGCCTCATCAACAATCACAAATCGATTCATAAAAGTACGACCGCGCATAAAATTAAGTGAGCGTATTTTTATCCGTTTGTGGAGTAAGTCTGCTGTCGCAGCCCGTTCCCAGTCGCCGCTTTCATCAGAGTTTGTCAGAACCTCCAGATTATCCAGCAATGCCCCCATCCATGGTGTCATTTTTTCTTCTTCGGTACCGGGTAGATAGCCAATGTCTTCTCCTACCGGGACTGTAACACGAGTCATGATGATTTCCCGGTAGCGCTTTTCCTCAACGGTTTGTTGCAAGCCTGCGGCGAGAGTGAGTAAAGTTTTCCCGGTGCCAGCAACACCAGTCAGCGTAACCAGATCGATATTCGGATCCATTAACAGGTTCAGAGCAAAGTTCTGCTCTCTGTTTCTCGCATTGACACCCCACACATTATTATTTTCTTTGTGGTAATTATTTGCTACTTGCAGGGTTGTTTCTTCTTTTCCGACTTCTTTTACCAGAGCTTCAAAACCTTCAACTTCTTCGCTATAAAGACATTGCTGTGGATAACACTCCCCCAGAGTTGTTGTCGCAAATTTGTAATATGTATGAGAGCCCTCTTTCCATGAGCTTAAGTTACTCGAGTTTGTTTCCCAAAAGTCATCTGCCAGGACATCAATACCCTTGTAAAGCAGGTTGGCATCATCGAGTACCTTATCGTTGTAATAATCTTCCGAGTGAATACCCAGCACTCGAGCCTTAATACGCAAATTGATGTCTTTAGATACAAGTGTGATTACTTTGTCGGAGTGCTCTTGTTGTAATGACAGGGTGATGCTGAGGATTGTGTTATCTGCGTTCTTCCCGGGCAAGCTACTTGGTAATGCATTTGCCAGTGTCTGGGTTTGCAGAAACAATCGACCGTGAGGTGTATTACTACCATTATTCAGATTTATTTTACTCAATACCAAACCATTTTCAATTGCACTTGACTCTTCATCATTGATTAAATCATCAAGAAAGCGACTGACCTGACGAGTGTTACGGGCGACTTCTGACATACCTTTTTTGCCAGCATCAAGTTCTTCCAGAACAATCATTGGGATAAATATGTCATGTTCCTGAAAACGGAACAGTGCAGTGGGGTCGTGCATGAGGACATTTGTGTCCAACACAAAAAGCCGGCATGCATTTTC
>JABHFC010000038.1 GCA_018676275.1 Gammaproteobacteria bacterium
AATCGGCCTGACTCATAAATCTTTTCTTCAGCTGTTAGACTGTAATTCGACTACGAATGGATTCTATTTTCTGTTCATTAATCAGGCTCCGGTTTTCATCACAAACATCACCACCAAGTAAGTCGGATAGCCGTTGAGCAGTATTTAACATTAGTTCAAACACGATCTGAGCATCGATTAAGCTTGGCAGTTTCATAAACATTACAAGGCCGTTTGTGTTAAAACTTTCAATTTGACTCATATCAAAACTACCAGGTTCCATCATATTAGCCATACTAAAAAGTGCCTGCTCTGTCTTCATTTCCCCCACACCAAAGTGATGAAAAATATTCATTGCACCGAATTGTAAATCCAGCTCGGAGACAGCATTAAGAATTGCCTGACCACTTATAGACTCATCACCCCTGGGAATAATATGCAATATAACGATCCCCTCTATCAGTTCGTCTCTTGTCTCTTGCTTTATATCTGCTGAAGAAGACTTTTCAACAGATGATACCTCTTCATGTTTTTTATCTGACTGATGTTCTGAAACCGTATCTTTATCCTCAACCTTTTCGGCTGTCACTGATTCTATCTGCTCATCCTTTGTCTCGGATATAGACTGGTTCAAGCCCGCCAAAACAGACGAATAATCGATACCAGTCTCATTGACATTAGCTATTTTCAAGTTTGCAATATCATCAGAGGGTGGTCGTTGTTGAACAGTTTGTTGTCGTTGTTTTTTACGGGCATTGAGGGTTCCCCATATATAAATACCCGCAATAACGGTTATTCCGATAATAAGCAGGAATAATCGGAGATCGTTCATCAGTATTGACTTAAGCAGATTTGTTGCAGCACATCGACTGTCCTGTGCTTTCGAGCTTGTAGATTAGTCTCAGGCTGAAGCTGCCATCTCAACAGCTTCATCGACATCGACCGAAACCAGGCGAGATACGCCTGCTTCATACATGGTTACCCCTAATAACTGATTCGCGATTTCCATGGTTATCTTATTATGCGTAATGAAAATAAACTGTACTTCAGAAGACATTTGTTTCAATAACTCACTAAAACGAGCGGTATTAGTATCATCAAGAGGCGCGTCAACCTCGTCCAGAATACAAAATGGAGCCGGGTTCAATTTAAATATTGCAAACACCAGTGCGACCGCAGTCATCGCTTTCTCTCCACCTGATAACAAATGAATTGTGCTATTACGCTTTCCTGGTGGACGCGCCATGATACTCACACCCGTTTCCAGTAAATCATCACCTGTCATCTCCAGATAGGCATGTCCGCCACCAAAAAGCACTGGAAACATTTCTTTTAAATTTGTATTGAGAAAATCAAAAGTTTCCTTAAAACGGGTTCTCGTTTCTTTATCTATCTTACGGATAGCGGTCTCAAGAGTTTGCAGTGCTTCGCTCAGATCTTCATCCTGCTTGTCCAGATACTCCTTGCGTTCTGATAACTGGTCAAACTCATCAATAGCCGCCAGGTTAATAGGCCCTAATCGACTTATCTTGCGCTCGACACTTTCAATACGTTCCTGCCAGGCAGACTTTTCAGCTGATTCATCCAGTTCCTGCAGAATTACCTGCACATCATGTCCCTGTTCCTGCAGTTGCTCAGCAACAGTCTGTAATCGAACCCGGGTTTCCTGTGCGTTCATCTTTGCTGTCGCCAGCTCTTCTCGTAAGGTTTGCACGATTTGCTCTGAATCAGTGCGACGCTGCTCCTGCTGTCTTAATTCAGCCTCTTTTTCCTGCATTTTATTGCGGGTTTCGGATAGTTTTTTCTCGGACTGGACTTTGTCTGCCAGCTTGACCTTAAGTTCTTCCTGCAAGGGTGCCAGTGGTGCTTTACTTGATTCGAGCACAGCCGTTAATTCTTCACACCTACCGACATGATTCGATAATTGAATTTCACTTCGCTTTATAGCTTGTTCCAGAGAAGCTCGTTGTGAACTTATTGATTCCAATTGCAAAGCAATTTCATGACTTTGTTCATGTGTAGACTGCCATCTCCCTCTCGCCTCATCCAAAGCTTTACGATGATGTTCGCGGATCTCAACAAGTCTCGGTCCTTCCCGGTCAAGTTTCTCCTTATCTGCTCTCGTTCTTTGCAGACCATGGCGTAGCGATTCCAGTTCTGACATATCATCAGAGCTATTTAAATCCATTGTCTCCAGTTCTTCGTGAATTTTCTGGACACGTAAGCTAACTTGCTCATGGCGAGTCTTATGCTCCGTGTGCTGAGACTGAATTTTTGCAAGTTGATCTTGCTCTTCATTCAGTTTTACCTGTGCCTGCTGTAATGCCTGTTCAGCCTGCTCCAGTTCAGCTCTTTTTTGCTGCAAAAGTGCCTGTTTGTTTTCTATATCAGCACTAAAACTTTGCTCTTCTTTTTGCAGGCTATGAATCTGCTGTTCTCTGGATAGAGCTCCGGCATGTCCCTCCGCCTGTCGATTAACCCTTATCCATTGGGAGCCCAACCAAATACCGTCACGTGTAATAACTGATTCGTGCGCAGCCAGGTTCTTTTGTATATTGCTGGCTTCTTCGATACTTTCGGCGATGTAAATCCCTTGCAGAAGACCTTCTATTGATACATTTGATGTAACCTTATCGAGTAGTCTTTGCTGACCTGAATCACTGTCTGACTGATACGTTGAGTTAGTGATTAATCCAAAACGCCCCTGGCTCAGCTCATCAAAATAACCACCCAAATTGTCGATCGAATCTACACATACATCCTGGAGGCGATGACCAAGAACAGTCTCCAGGGCAAAGGTCCACTCAGGCTCGACCGTCAGTTGCTGGATGAGTCTGGGGGCATTTTCCAGACCTTTTGATGATAACCACTCAATCACTTCCTTCTGATCCAGCGCTTCATTTTGCTGTAAAGCTTCGAGGGAAGCTATTTGACCTGCAAGCTTTTGCTGACTCGAACGTAGAGTAGCCAGGCTTTCGTTGATCTGATGACTGTCATCACGCAATCCTTTCACCGTCAATTGGCTGCTTTCCATTCCTGCTCGATACTTTTGCAGTGTCTCTTCCCTTTCTGTCATCTGTGCAAATAGCTTTTGCATCGTCTCCAGAAAGGTTTCAGTATCCGACTGTTCGAGTTCAACAGAGAGGCTTTGCCGTCTACTGCCATCGTCTTCAATACCTGACTCCAGGTTTTCCAAACGGGTCTTGCCTACCTCAATCTGTCGATTGAAATCAGCCATAGTTTCGTTATAGGCATCCCATTCTGTCTGCCAGCTTTGCATTGCCTGTTCAGCCTGATTAAGCGCGTTATATGCCAGATCACTCTGGCTTCGAGAGCCATGTAATTTTGGTTCGAGCGTAGTCAGTGAGGTAGAAAGCTTGGCTAATTCGGCTTCATCATGCTGGCGTTGTGTAATAGCAGATTTTTCTGACTCTCTTGCCGCTTCAATATCGACTTCCAGCGACTGTATACGTTCTTGCGCATGTTGGATCCTTTGCTCCATCTGCGATATTTCGCTACCAACCTGATAATACGCAGATTGCGATTCGTTAAATCTTTCATTAAAAGCAGTCAAATCCTCGCGTTGTTTTACAATATCTGCTTCAACCTCACGCAAACGCGAAACGCCCTCTTCAACCTTGTTTTCCTTCTCTCGTGTTATCTCATCCCGGGCTATGATTTTTTCGTTTAAATCTTTCCAGTTTAATGCCAATAACTCTGCTTTTAACTGCCGTTCTTCCTGTTTCAGTACCTGATAACGTTCAGCAGCCCTTGCCTGTCTTTTCAGACGCTCCAATTGCTTGCCCAGTTCTTCCCGAATGTCATTGAGACGGTCGATATTTTCTCTGGTGTGCCGTATCCGGTTTTCTGTTTCACGGCGTCTTTCACGATATTTGGAAATACCTGCTGCTTCTTCAATAAAGGTCCGAAGTTCCTCCGGTTTAGCCTCTATTAACCTCGAAATCATGCCTTGTTCTATTATTGCGTAGCTGCGCGGCCCTATTCCGGTACCAAGAAATATGGCGGTAATATCTTTGCGCCGGCATCGACTGCCATTTAGATAATAATTGGAAATACCTTCGCGATTCATCGTTCGCTTGATGGAAATTTCACTGTAGCTGGCATATTGACCACCCAGCTTTCCTTCAGCATTTTCGAAACTGAGTTCTACAGACGCCTGTCCGATAGGTTGCCGGGAACTGGAACCATTGAAAATAACATCAGTAAGCGAGTCTCCGCGCAGGTGTTTTGCAGAGCTTTCGCCCATCACCCAGGTGACCGCATCTATGATATTGGACTTACCACAACCATTAGGACCTACAATACCAACCAGGTTATCGGGGACGACCAAAGTGGTAGGATCAACGAATGATTTGAAGCCTGAAAGTTTAATGTTGCGCAAACGCATGGAGCGCTACAATACCGTTATCAATAGCTACAAACAAGCAATAACTTTTTCTCTAATTAAGGTTAACTATTCTATATAAGGTACTGTTATTTATAGGGTATATTTTGCTATTTAAACCTGCTCCTTAAGTGTTGAGCTGAATTTTTTTAAAAAAGTTTTCTTTGTAATATTACATTGACAGTAGAAAAATTTTGGTGATCTATAGCATTTCAAACAGTAAATTATTGAGATCAATACATAAACAGCTAAGGGTTTTTAGCTGATTTTACAGGAGCGATATAAACTTGAATGCACTAGCTGAAGGACCGAAGAATTTACTCGCTGGTTTTAAGTTATTAAGCAAACCCGGGGTCCGGCTCTATGTCCTTATCCCTTTTATGCTGAACTCACTCTTATTTTCGAGCATTATATTTTTCGGTGCTCATCGCCTAAGCGATATGATCGACTGGCTTACATCAAACTGGACCTGGACGGAATGGATTAGCTGGTTGCTGTGGCCATTATTCGCAGTAATTGCGCTTACAATAGTATTTTTCTGCTTCTCGATACTCGCTAATCTAATCGCTGCTCCATTTAATGGCTTTCTGGCTCAAGCAGTAGCCAGACATTTGCTTGACACCCCTCCCGAGCAATACAGGGAGCAAACAACACTTGCAGCAGAAATACTTGATGCCTTCAAATCTGAATCTATCAAACTTATCTATTTCCTTGTCAGATCTATACCATTATTATTTCTTTTTTTTATTCCCGTGATTCAGGTAATTGCCCCGTTCATCTGGTTTATCTTCGGCGCATGGATGCTGGCACTGGAATACATGGAATATCCTATGGGCAATCAAGGTATACTGTTCCCTGAAGTTCGTGCGACCTTGTCGAACAAACGCGCGTTAACTTTAAGCTTTGGTGGGAGTGTAATGGTACTCACTATGATTCCAGTACTTAATTTTTTGGTCATGCCTGCTGCTGTAGCGGCTGCCACAAAGCTATGGCTTGAAAAAATCAGCACTGATTCCGAAACTATTATATCTGTACAAAAGTAAAAAACGAGATTGCCAGAACATAATGTTTTTGGTATAGATACACGCTTTATTGAAGTCGGAGTATTAAACATGGCTGCTAAAAAGAAGACAGCTAAGAAAAAAGTAACTAGCAAGAAAAAAACTGTCGCGGTGAAAAAAGCCACGAAGAAGAAAACGGCTGCCCGTAAATCGAGTAAAAAGGCGCCTGTCAAAAAGAAGGCCGCTGTAAGCAAGAAGAAAGCCCCTGCTAAAAAGAAAGCTGTTGGCAAGAAGAAAGTAAGCAAAAAGAAGGTGGCCAAGAAAAAAGCTGTCACCAAAAAGAAGGTAGTCAGGAAAAAGGCTGTCGTCTCAAAAAAGGCAAGTAAGAAGCCTGTCCCTATTAAGAAGAAAACGACTCCTCAGAAGAAATCAAGTCCTGCAGGAAGTGGAAAAACAAAAAAGATGTCCAAGACTGTATCTGTAAAGAAAACTTTAATAAAAGCTGAAGTTACCCCAATAAAGCCATATAAGGTAAAACGTAACGAAGAGTATATGAACAAGGAGCAGTCGACTCATTTCCGCGCACTATTGCTCGACTGGAAGCGCAGCCTAATGGAGGAAGTTGATCGCACAATGCATCATATGCAGGATGAAGCAGCTAACTTCCCGGACCCGAACGATCGGGCGACGCAGGAAGAAGAATTTGCTCTTGAATTGCGCACTCGTGATCGCGAACGTAAGCTCATCAAGAAAATAGACGAAGCAGTCCTGACACTGGAAACCGGTGATTACGGATATTGTGAATTATGCGGCGTAGAAATTGGTGTCGGCAGGCTTGAAGCACGACCAACAGCGACTTTATGTATTGATTGCAAAACTCTTGATGAAATTAAGGAGCGTCAACTCGGCTAAATTAACCCTGTTTTGTTAAAGTGATGCGAACAAGGTAATTCCCATCACTTTACCTTCTAATAATATTTCTGTGTCCAGAGGATTGGACAATTTAAAGCAACAATATATTGGACGCTTTGCACCATCACCCACTGGTTCCCTTCACTTTGGATCAATCTTAGCCGCACTGGCAAGCTATCTTGATGCAAAACGTAACAATGGACTATGGTTGTTGCGTATCGATGATCTTGATACACCAAGGTTGGAGCCAGGTGCAGATGCCAGAATACTGGCTGGACTGGAAAAACTGGGCATGCAATGGGATGGTGATGTCCTCTATCAGAGTCAACGCCATGAAGCTTATTCTGACGCGATAAATCAGTTAAAGTCCAAAGAACTATTATATAACTGTCACTGCACACGTAAACTTGTTGCAGGTAAACCCTATTCAGGAACCTGCAGTCAATTGAGCCTCGGAACGGAGCGGCAATACGCAGTCAGGGTAAAAACAGAAGCTGAACCCTGCATATTACATGACCTTATTCAGCCCGATTTCAAACAGAACCTGAATAAAGATGTTGGTGATTTCATTGTAAAAAGAAGTGATGGTTTATACGCCTACCATCTGGCTGTTGTTCTCGATGACGCCTATCAGCAGATAAGTCATATTATTCGCGGAGCAGATCTGATGGATTCGACGCCAAGACAAATTTACCTGCAAAAAATGCTCGGCCTGAAAACACCCCTTTATGCGCATTTCCCCGTAGCCACTGATCTTTATGGTGCCAAGATCTCAAAACAGTTCGGGGCCATAGATGTTCTTAGTACGAATCAACCAACAGCTATTTTATTTAATGCCTTGAATTTCCTGAATCAAAAACCTGATTCAAATTTGTTAGGAGCCACAGTTGATGATGTAATCCAATGGGGAAGGGAAAACTGGATATTATCAAATGTACCAAAACTGCCTGCTATTATTGCTCCAGAGGAATTTTTATCACAGAAATAAAGATCTGTGTCCGGGCAATCTTATTTGGTCAATTGTTTTTGTAATTCACAACGTTTTTCATAAGCTTCCCGCGCTATCAATACATCTTCGAGAAACCATGGCAATTCATCCAACCTGAGCGCCTGCGGACCATCGACCAGTGCTTTTTCCGGGGCAGGATGGAAATCAACCAGTATCATATTCGCACCAGCAATAACACCCTGTGCAGTACTGTGAAAGATATCCATAATATTATCCGGGGATTTATTCCTTGTTCCCACAGAATGCGAAGGATCAATGCAAACGGGCATACGTGTCAGTGTCTTTACAGATGGCACATGTGAAAAGTCCACAAGGTTTCTATGCGGGTCACCATAATTAGTCTTCATCCCCCTCAGGCAGAAAATAACATTACGATTGCCCTCACTTGCCAGATATTCAGCAGCATTTAACGACTCTTCAAGGGTAATGCCAAAACCACGTTTCAACAAAACAGGAAATTTCTTTTGCCTGCCAACAGACTTCAGCAATTCGAAGTTCTGTGTGTTACGTGTACCAATTTGCAGCATAACGCCGGTGGGATTACCCGCTTGTTCCAGAGCTTCATTAATTTCTTCAATATGAGCATCATGGGTTATTTCCATGGAAACCACTTTGATGTCGTACTTACCTGCCAGTTCAAACACATATGACAAACAGTCTTTACCATGGCCTTGAAATGAATATGGACTGGTTCGTGGTTTGTATGCGCCCATACGTGTACATTGCAGACCACTTTCCTGCAAAGCTTTCATCATGATTTCAACATGCTCTTTATTATCAACTGCGCATAAACCAGCGAAGACCTGCAAATTATCCTGACCAAAACGTACACCGTTATACTCAAAATGAGTATCGCGATCGTCATCTTTATGTCGACCAAGAATACGATACTCCCGGGAAACGCGTACAACCCGATCAACAACCTCATAGGCCTCCATTTCAGCCGTGTCAATTGGCATGGTATTCCCAACCAGGTAAATCTCCGTCAATGTTTGCTCTACACCTTGCTCATCATGTGTACGAATTTTAATGCCGGGCAATGTTTCCAGATGCGTCATGAACTTGGTGTAGGCCGGCTCGGTCTTGTTTGTGTCCGGGCGTAATATAACTATCATTAATTCTGTCCTTCGTTAATCTTTTGTATTTCTATTGTGCTGCGCGATCATAGCACAGCTTTTAGGCCGACCCACTTTGGTATAGTCAGTACCTTCTATTTCAACATCGCTGAAAATTAATATAGGATGCATGACTGTGCTAATCTGTTTATTGAATAATCGTTCAGATGACAAAACAAGCTATGTATAGACTGCTTATCATTCCCCTGTTGCTACTATTTTACACAGGAAGCGTCCTTGCAATTGAAAATATCAATATTTTGGGTCTGTTTAAGAATAAAGTTATCCTCAAGGTAGATGGCAAGCAACGTATCCTGACAGTAGGCAAGAAATCACCTGAAGGTATCATGTTAATTAGCGCCAATAGCAGAGAAGCAGTTCTGGAAATTGATGGAGTACAAGACACTTATACTCTTGGTTCTCATATTGGTGGGAAATTTGAAAAGCCCAGCGGAGGAAAGATATCGACTATCGCTCCAGATGAACAGGGAATGTACTGGGTAAATGGCAGTATTAATGGTTTCCAGGTCGACTTTGTTGTTGATACCGGCGCAACTTTGATATCGATGAATAAACATCAGGCCAAACGAATTGGACTGGACTATAAATTGACAGGTAAGGAGGCAAGATCGAATACGGCCTCCGGTCTGAGTAAAATATTTATTGTAAAACTCGATAAAGTTAGAGTCGGTGATATCGAAATAGCCAATGTCGCCGGCGCAGTGCATGACAGTGATTTCCCAAAAGTTATATTACTGGGCAACACTTTTTTAAACAGGGTTAATATGAAGCGTGAAGGTAAAATTTTACAATTACAAGATCGTTAATCTTCTGCTGTATTTTTTATTCTGACGAATAAGTTATGCACGTATTACTTATAGATGGTTTCAATTTAGTCAGGCGAATATTTGAAGCTCGTCCACACGATGACAATATTGTCGAACCAGAAGTTATTGAAAGCGCGGCTCATTCGCTCAAACGTGCTATGAAAGAACATAAACCCAGTCACGCCTGTTGTATTTTTGATAGTCATGAACCGACCTGGCGCCATGAACTATATCCGCAATATAAAGCTAATCGTAAACCCACACCTTCATCACTACTAAGAGCTATTCCTGATTTCGAGATTGCTTTTGATGAAATTGGCGTAAAAAGTATTTGTATTCCACACTACGAAGCCGACGATGTTATCGCCACACTGGCTAAAGGCCTCAGCAGAAAAAATGCCAATGCGACAATACTTTCAACAGATAAGAATTTTCTGCAACTGCTCGACAATCAGATTAAAATCTACGATCACTTTAAAGAGAAAGAATATACAAAAGAATGGGTACTGGAGAAATACGGAGTGGCACATGAGCAACTAGTGGATTACTGGGCGCTCACTGGAGATTCAACAAACAATATCAAGGGTGTACCAAAAGTCGGTCCTAAAACAGCACAAAAGCTAATAGCATCTTACGGTTCTCTTGATGATCTGCTAAAAAATCCACCAAAGGACTTAACTGGTGAACGAATAACTAAATACAAGAATGATGCGGAAGACGCTAGAGACCTGGCTCAATTAAAAACAGATATCACGCTTGGCATTAATTTAAACCAGTTTCGCTATCTGCCAACCTGAACTTAGCTTAAGGTCATCCACACAATTCACCACGCACCTGGGGCATCATGATAAATTTCCAGGGAGTAGGCATTCTTTCTTTAACTGCGACTTCAATAATGGCCGGCCCGTCCTTTTTGAATGCTAACTCCAGTTTTTC
>JABHFC010000334.1 GCA_018676275.1 Gammaproteobacteria bacterium
ATCTTCGGTTCGTCATTCGCGAGGGATTTTCCACAGAAATGGTGGTGAATACCGAGTTGGGCACATACAGGGGTCGTTTATCAAATGTTCTGATACAGGTCACTCGCCAACCAATCTTTTCAACCGTGCCTTCAATCTGTCTATCTGGCGAACGTACCCAGTCGCCGACATCAAATGGTCTGTCCATGTAAATAGTAAAACCACCAAAAAAATTGGCTAACAAATCTTTTGCTGCATAACCTACGGCAATACCGCCAATACCACCAAAAGCAAGTACACCGGAAATGCTGTAGCCCAGGGTTTGTAAAATGACCAGAGCCGCTGTAATAATCACCGAAATACGCAACAATTTGGCAATCGCATCAGCAGTTGTACGATCAAAGGGTTCGCCTGCCTGCATTTTTCGCCTGACAATGTTATGTTCTGCAATGCGAATAAAGCGAACAAGAAACCAGACCAGGCAGACTATCACGCCAACTTCCCGGATAGGCTCTATTGCTTCGAAAACCACTGCTTCGGATTGCGCCTGGACAATCTCGGCCGCAAAGGAAAGACCTAAAATCCAGATTAACGCAGTAATTGGGCGTTGTGCTGCTTCAATGAGAGTGTCATCCCAATAGTTTTTTGTTTTTTCCAGGTTCTTATGTAATTTGCGTAATAATCTTTTTTGAACCCAGTCAAATAATAAGGAAACAAAAACAATAACAAAAACCTGTATCGTCCAGGATTCAGTTTTAAAAAAACCGATCGCTACAGCAACATATTGTTCCAGATCCATCACTACCTCGCTAATCTAATAAACAAGTGAAATTTCATAATCATTTTTCGCCAGCAGAGAAAGTACGCCTTCTTCACCTGGTAAGTGCATCGCACCAATCGCTATGAAAGCATTACCCGATTCAAGCATGGGCTGCATACGTTCAGTCATAGTATAATTACGATCAACTAATATCTTTTTTATCAGCACATTATATACCTCTTCATCTGATAAAGAATATCGCTGACTATAAGCATAAAGCCCACCCAGATCCCTCGCAATATAAAGCGATTTCATTTTTGTAAAATCCGCTTCAACCATATCGTAATGACAGGCAGTATCGCTGAGAATTTTTATCTGGTGATCCAGAGTCAAAGTATTAAAGATATCAATTTGCTCCTGCATGGATTCCAGACCTGTCACTATGACACCAAGTTGACGCGCTTTCTCCAGCAATTGCATGTCGAGCACCTGCCCAAATTCGGGAGGGTAGCTCATTGTCAGAAAAGCAGCCCAGGGTTTCAATAGTTCGACAGCTTCTTCAGGTAAATGATAGCTGGCGAGCAGTTTTACTACTTCATCAAATAAAGGCTCTGAAATAAGATCATTCAATTTTCGACCATCAGAGAAATACATCAGGCTTGCAAAAGTCATAAGCTCTGATGGTTCCGGCACAACTTCCATAGCAAATGTTTTGGCCTGGTTCAACGCTCCACTAACTTCTTCTGGTAACTTAACAATTGATTCATCAGACACATGAATTGTGCCAAACACATAACTGTGTGGCGACCCAGCCTTACTTATTTTCCATAACAGGCCGTTATCAAACTCCCCCGTCGCAGCTGTAATTTCTTCATACTCATCCAGAACCTGGCATTCCGGGGCAATCAGTTCTGCTACTGCATTCGAAGAAAAAAATACAAGAAGCAACACCCATTTATTCAGAGTAATACTAGGTATGGATTTCATCATCTCCAAATCCCAGTTCCGGTGTTTTTTCCAAAGACATAATTTCTTCCGATACCCTTAGCCATTCCGTATCATTATGCAATTCACTCAGCGTCATTTTTTGCTTACGTCCATGCATACGTATTAATCTTACCTGTGACGCAGGAGTGCTTTCAATTTCCAATGTTTGTAATACTTTAATTGCGGCGTCCTGATTGTTACATATCAGAACCATATCACAGCCCGCTGTAATAGCTGCCTCGGCGCGTTGAGTATAGTTTCCCAGGGCCTCTGCTCCTGCCATGCTGATATCATCGCTGAAAATCGTACCTTGAAAACCCAGTTGCTGACGTAAAACACCCTGTAACCAGGGTACCGAAAAACCCGCAGGTTTATCATCAACCTGTGAAAAAATAACATGGGCAGGCATGATGCCCTGCAGGTGTGATTTCAACAGACGCTCGAAAGGTATCATGTCCAGCATAGCTACATCTTCGTAACGTCGTTTATCTACCGGCACTGCATGATGTGAATCTTCCTTAACGCTGCCATGACCGGGAAAATGTTTGCCGATCGCTGCCATTCCGGCTCTTTTCATTCCTCGGGTGTAAAACTTTGCCAGGTTTGCAACCGTTTCAGGATCACTATGAAATGCTCTGTCTCCAATGACCTGACTAATACCTCTATCAACATCCAGCACCGGGGCAAAACTGAAATCGACCCCAACACTTAGCAATTCCACCGCCATCAGCCAGCCTGCTTTTTCTGCGGCAGCAAGACCCAGGTGATGGTCCTGATCGTATAACTCTCCAAATGAATGACATGGAGGTAGGGCACAAAAACCCTGGCGGAAACGCTGTACACGTCCGCCTTCATGATCAACTGCGATTAACAAAGGAGGGTTGCGTAAAGAGTGAATTTCCCGGGTAAGGTTTTGTAATTGCTCGACATCAGCAAAATTGCGCGAGAAAAGAATAATGCCACCCACCAGCGGATGTTGTAATAACTCTCGCTCGTCCGGTTCGAGTTGCAGACCACGCAAATCCATCATAATTGAACCCAGGCTCATGAGGGAGACTCGAGTTTACTCAGGTTCGTTTGGCGTTCTGAATTCAGCATGTGATGAATTATAGCGATAAATGGAATACAGGTCAGAGCCGATATCCAGGCAATGAAAAAATGAAATCTTATCAATAAGATTATATGCGTAATGTGATTGATAGACGCTCGATTTTATCGGGAGATCTATGACTATCGTTCTGGAGACTGGCTTCTTTTCCTTTGATTCTGATTTTCGTTTTGCTTGTTACGTATAAACACCCGTCGTTCCTGTACGGACATATTCTGCCACTTTTTGCGCATGCCCCTCTTTTGCTCCGGTGTCATATTTTTAATTTTCTG
>JABHFC010000335.1 GCA_018676275.1 Gammaproteobacteria bacterium
CCTCGGAGTAGCAAGTTTTCACGGACTATTAGGCGCACCAGGAAATACCGCAGGTACAGAAGTAAAGGCAAAGGTGTTAGTACTGCATGGGCATGAAGATCCGATGGCACCGGTGGAAGCAGTGGCTGATTTACAAAATGAATTGACTGCCGCTGGTGCTGATTGGCAAATCCATGTTTACGGTAACACCATGCATGCCTTTACCAACCAGATGGCAAATGATCCATCATTTGGCACAGTCTACAGCGAGAACGCTGATAAACGTTCCTGGCAGACATTACTTAATTTTCTCGAAGAAATATTTTAGTTTTTTTGCCACAGAGGACACTGAGGTCACAGAGAGTATTCCTGCGCTTCGCGTAGGAAAGAATACTACTGTTGAAAGCTGGTTCAGGAATAGAATTACAACTGATTGTGTGGATTAAGGAAATCAATTTTTACTCTGTGACCTCAGTGTCCTCTGTGGCAGATCAGTTCTTTTCCTCCAACCACTCTGCGACTTGTAGGGCATAGTAAGTCAATATCCCGTTTGCACCGGCACGTTTACAGGAAAGTAAGGTTTCCATTACTACTGCGCGCTCGTCTAGCCAGCCGTTTTGTGCTGCGGCTTTTAGCATCGCGTATTCGCCGCTGACATGATAAACAAAGGTGGGCATTCCAAATTCAGTTTTTACGCGATGTACGATATCAAGATAAGGTAGTCCCGGTTTAACCATAACCATGTCTGCACCTTCGTCTATATCCAGTGCAACTTCTCGTAGCGCCTCATCAGAATTCGCGGGATCCATTTGATAGCTGTGTTTGCTGCCTCCCCCGAGGTTACCTGCAGAGCCGACAGCATCGCGAAATGGCCCGTAAAAGCTTGATGCATATTTGGCGGAGTAAGCAAGGATACGTGTATTAATATGTCCGGCCGCATCCAAAGCCTGTCGAATGGCACCAACGCGGCCATCCATCATATCTGAAGGGGCAACAATATCGACACCTGCTTCAGCCTGTGACACTGCCTGTTTGACCAGTACTTCAACGGTGGTGTCATTGACAATATATCCGGACTCATCCATCAAACCATCCTGACCATGGATAGTAAAAGGGTCTAAAGCCACATCGGCTATCACACCGAGTTCGGGAACAGCTGTTTTAAGTTCGCGTGCTGCTCTTTGTAGCAGACCATCAGAATTAAATGCTTCACTGGCATTCTCGGATTTTTTTTCCTGACTGACGACAGGGAATAGAGCAATGGCAGGAATACCGAGCTGATGTGCCTGTTTTGCCTCAATTAGTAACTCATCAATGCTAAGACGTTCAACACCGGGCATTGACTCTACAGTTTCACGTTGTTTTTCTCCCTCAATGATAAACACGGGATAGATAAGATCATCGCTTGTGAGAATGTTTTCACGCATCATTCTGCGAGAAAAATCATGTTCGCGCATGCGACGCATGCGTGTGGACGGAAACTTGTAATCAGCCATAATAACTAGTCAACTTTTGTACATATAAACGATAATACTCCCATGAATTTTACAGTGAACCAAGAGCTTATTGTCCGTATATCGGTTTTTACCGGGGTCTTGCTACTGATGCTCATATGGGAACAACTGTCACCTCGTCGTGCGAGAACGGTAATAACCTGGCGTCGCAGGTTTAATAACCTGCTTTTGGTCGCCATCGATACATTGCTGGTACGACTGCTTTTACCACTTGCGGCCGTATCAACGGCAGCGATCGCAACAATTCATAATTTTGGTCTGTTTAATTCATTGGGTTTGAACTCATGGTTCGCTGGCTGCCTGTCTTTTTTGATACTGGATCTGATTATTTATTTCCAGCACCGTCTGTTTCATAAATATTCTCTGTTATGGCGATTACACCGGGTGCATCATTCCGACACAGAGTTCGATACGACAACAGGTGTACGATTTCATCCTCTGGAAATCATATTATCAATGTGTATAAAAATAGCGGCGGTTGCTTTGCTTGGTCCACCGATAATAGCCGTAATTATTTTTGAAATCGTGTTGAGTGCCATATCATTATTTAATCATGGCAATGTACAAATTCCTGTAATAATCGACCGTTATCTTAGATGGATAATGGTGACCCCGGATATGCATCGCGTTCATCATTCTGCGATAAAGAAGGAAACCAATAGTAATTTCGGTTTCAATATTCCCTGGTGGGACCGTATTTTTGTCACGTATATAGATCAGCCCGCTCAGGGGCATGAGAAATTAAAAGTGGGTCTTAATGAATTTCGAGACCGCAGATTTGTCAATGTACTATGGTTGCTTAAACAGCCAATGTTAGACAGCGCTGAGTTCGTCGATAATTCGGAACAAGGTTAGAAATAAATTGAGCAAGATCAGGAGATTAACAAATGAGTGAAGCAGCCGTACTAGAACGTTATTCAGAAGGAGCGCAGGAGAAACAGGAAGCTTTGTGTTGTCCCGTAGATTATGACGCGAGCCTGCTTAAGCTGTTGCCAACGGAAATAGTAGAGAAAGACTATGGTTGTGGTGATCCTTCACGTTATGTACGCAAAGGTGATGTTGTTCTGGATCTGGGAAGCGGCAGTGGAAAAATATGTTATATGGCGGCACAGCTCATAGGCGAAGAAGGTCAGGTAATTGGTGTCGATATGAATGACGATATGCTGGCTCTGGCGAGAAAATACCAGGATGAAATGACGGCGAAATTAGGTAATGACCGCGTTCGTTTTGTGAAAGGACAAATTCAGGACCTGGCACTTGATGTTGATGCGATGGAAGACTGGTTGAAAGATCATCCGGTTAATGATGCAAAAAGCCTGAGTGCTCTTGAGCAATGGAAGCAAAAGCAAAAACAACAAAAGCCATTGATTGCAGATAATTCTATTGATCTGGTAATTTCCAATTGCGTCTTGAACCTGGTTGATGATGCTCAGAAAAAGCAATTGGTAGAAGAGATTTACAGAGTTGTAAAACCCGGTGCAAGAATAGCAATCTCTGACATCGTCAGTGATGAAGCTATTCCCCAGCATCTTAAAGATGATGCTACTTTATGGAGCGGTTGTATTTCCGGTGCCTTCCAAGAACAGGAAATGATCACGATGTTTCTTGAAGCAGGTTTTCAGTCAATCAGCTTTGACAAGTGGTCTGCCGAGCCATGGCAGGTGGTCGAAGATATTGAGTTTCGTTCGCTCACCCTGACGGCGATAAAGCCGGAAGGTACAGAATGTTTCGATTCAGGTCATGCAGTAATTTACCGGGGTCCATTTAATTTTGTTAAAGATGATGAAGGGCATGAATTCCCCCGTGGGGAACGCATGGCAGTTTGTGAACGTACCTTTCGTTTTCTTACTGAAGGTGCGTACAAAGATGACTTTATTGGTATTTCTCCTGCCGGGGAACGAACCCCAATACCGTGGTGCGCTCCTCATGGTACCCGTCGTCCTGCTGCTGAAACAAAAGGTGGTCAACATGTACATGGAGATAGCGAAGGGAGCTGTTGTTAAATTAGAGCGGATTTTCCAGACTAATAGATAAGGGCGTTGTCTTTGCGTCTATTGACCAGCTGTTTTCCGCTGCATATTGCTCAATAATCGCTATGCGTTCCGTGCTTAAAGGATGTGTGTTAAAAAATTGCGGAGCTTGCAGTATTTGACTCTCTTCAAGTTGCAACATGGCCTTGAACAGATCACTTGCACCACTTACGTGACCATAATGTTTTTCAACAGCCGCTAAAGCTGTCTGGTCGGCTTCGCGTTCCTGTTCCCGTGAAAAGCCAAGTACGGTTATCACACCTGCGTTATTGACCAGGCCGCCAACGAAACGATCACCATTCATCCCCGTAATTGCCGCCAGGAATAAACCAATTACGACACCACGACCCATAGCTATAACGGGGTGGCGATGTTGAACATGGGCAATTTCGTGTGCAATCACCATACTCAGTGCATTTTCATTGGGCATGAGCTCCAATAGCCCACGGTGAATATATATATGTCCACCAAGAGTAGCGAAAGCATTTTGTACATTATCATCCACATAATGCAGAGTGACGGACATGTCTTCGGGCAAAGTCATTTGTCTGCCTAGCGTATCAGCAAGGGATTGAATATAGATTTCTTCAGAAGATTCAATTTCAGTTTTGTCTATAAACCTCGCCGCAAGCTCCTGTTCCATGGAAAAAGGAATACGGGGAGCGAGCATTTCTGCTAACAGGGAAAGGCTTAGAACAACAAGGACAATAATTCCAATAATACCACCGCTGAGAATAGCGAATTCTTTCAGGGGATGTTCTTTTGTGGTGTTAATCCCTTCCGGGATTTCAGGGTTTGAGTATTGCATGAATGGCCGAGCAGTAGACTCGCATTATTTCCTGATAATTGCAGTTCCGTATGCCAAAACCTCTACCGACCCGATAGCGTTTTTCTGACCTTTCGAAATTGAAGAGGTTTCCATTTTTATATTGAAAACATAATCGGCACCGAGTTGCCTGGCTTCTTCCTTCATACGTAAAATTGCTTCTCTACGAGCACGGTCAATAAGAGTTTCGAAAGTGCTTACCCGACCACCAACTATGATACGAAGTCCGGCAACAAACTTTTTGAAATAATCAACAGAGATAACGACGTTACCAGCAACTAATGTTGTTTCGCAGGTATCGAATTCGGCTGGTAATACCTTGGAAGCGATAGCTGGTATATTGTTAAGTTCAGTTTCACGTTCTTTAATAGAATGGTAATGGGATTTTTCCAGGTGTGTTCCAACGACATATCCGATTAGCAACAGGGCCATGATAATGATTAATTCAATCATGATGCTTTACTCCAGTACGACGGCTGTACCGTAGGTGAACAGTTCTGATGCGCCCTGGGTAATTGAAGATGTAGAGAAACGAATATTCAAAACTGCATTGGCACCTATGGATGTAGCCTGCTCAACCATGCGGTTTATCGCTTCTTCGCGCGACTCGTGCAATAACTCGGTGTAACCTTCCAGTTCCCCACCGAAAATATTCTTAAACCCCGCCATAATGTCGCGACCAACATGCTTCGAGCGAACAGTACTACCCTGTACCAGGCCAAGATGTTTGGTGATGTTCTTGCCAGGCACGTTTTCCAGATTGGTTAATAGCATAAGCGTCTCCTTGTTTTGCTCAAGTGTACTCTTCGCTCGGTTGGGCTTAAAGATTATTCTGTGGGGCGGGTAGTTTTTCGACTGTTGATTCGATCCATTCTTCGGTTTCTCTGGTAATTTCTTTAGCAGATTTTCCCAGGGTCTCAATTGCCGGACCGATATGCATGTTAATGGTGCCAGGCCATTTCCTGATGCTGTTGCGTGGCCAGAAATAGCCGGAATTGTGTGCCACCGGTATAACCGGGAATTCGGATTTACTCGCCAGCATGCCGCCACCGGGTTGATATTTTTGACGACTGCCTGCCGGTGTGCGGGTGCCTTCGGGGAATATTACCACCCACAAACCCTGTGCAAGTCGTTTGCAACCCTGGTCGACGATCTGTCGTAAGGCTTTACTGGCCGAACTGCGATCTATAGCGATGGGTTCCATGGCAGCCAGTCCCCAGCCATAAATAGGGATCCACAAAAGCTCACGCTTTAATACCCAGACCTGTGGCGGGAAAAATTGTTGTAGAGCCAGTGTCTCCCAGGCGGACTGGTGTTTGCACATTATAATAGCAGCACCATCATCGGGAATATTTTCAAGACCTTCGATCTTGCAATCCAGGTCACAGCAAATTTTCAACCAGAACAGGTTGAATACTGCCCATTTTGACATAACACGAAAACGCAGTGATAGAGCGAGTGGATAAATGAGAATACCGAGTGGAACAAAAATCAGGGTTGAAAGTGATAAGCCGCAATAAAAAAGTAGAGAGCGCAGCAAGACCATTGTTGTTCAGGCGGCTTCCAGAATTGAATCCGCAAAACTGGCCAGATCATCGAATACCTTAACATTGTCCGGTAGCTTACCGGAGTCAAGCAGCGCCTGACCATAACCAGTCTTTACCAAAACGGGCTCGGTTTTGGCTGTCTGAGCCGCTTCAATATCACTTAATTTATCGCAAACAAACGTAGTCTTATATAAAGGCACACGCAAACGCCGCGAAATTTCGTCAAACAAACCAGTTGCTGGTTTTCGGCATGAGCAATTTTCATCAGGAGCATGTGGGCAGAAAAAAACCGCTTCAATCACACCACCATATTGAGACAAATGTGTATGCATTTTTCTATGAATAGCATTAAGAGCACTGATATCAAACTTGCCTCTTGCCAGTCCGGACTGATTTGTCGCGACAACTATTCGATAGCCAGCACGATTTAATCGGGCTATCGCATCAAGGCTACCGGGAATAGCCTCCCACTCGTTTTCTGACTTGATGTATTCATCCGAGTCAAGATTAATGACACCGTCTCTATCGAGAATAATTAACTTAATCAATCTGCTTGTCCCTGCAATTTTGAAATATCAGCGATCGTCATAAATAGAGTATTAAGTTTTTTCAATAGGGCAAGTCGGTTCAATTTTATCGCTTCGTCGTCACACATTACCATGACTTCATCGAAAAAATTATCAACAGGATCACGCAAACCGGCCAGAGTCGTAAGTGTGTCAGCATATTTGCTATTTTCCAGTAATGGCTGCACCTTAATACTTATAGTATCTAAAGCACTAACAAGCAATTTTTCCGCGCTTTCCTCTAATAGATCCTTGTTTATATCGTTGGCCAGACTGGCTTCATTTTGTTTGAGAATATTCTGGATGCGTTTATTTGCGGAGGCCAGGCTTGCAGATTCAGCCAGGGTCGCGAATTTACTTACTGCATGGATGCGTTGATGAAAATCAAGTGGTCTGACTGGGCTTAGAGAAAGTACAGCTTCAAAAATATCGTTAGAAATTTCAGTATCGGCGTAATAACGTCGAAGTCGTTCCATCGTGAATTTAAATACTGGATCAACTGCATCATCGCTGGCCAGAGTAGCATCGAACTGTAAGGCTGCTATTTCCAGGCTGGCTCGCAAATCAAGATCAAGTTCGCATTCGATAATAATACGTAAACATCCAATAGCGGCACGACGAAGTCCAAAAGGATCTTTATCACCTGTAGGGATTTGTCCTATGCTAAAAATGCCAACCAGGGTGTCGAGTTTTTCTGCAAGCGCCAACACTTGCCCAATAGGATTAGAAGGCAATTTGTCGCCGGCAAAGCGAGGCATGTATTGTTCATCCAGTGCCTCAGCGACATTCGCATCTTCACCACTTTTAATCGCATAGTAGTGACCCATGATGCCCTGTAAATCAGGGAATTCGCCAACCATATCGCTTAATAAATCACATTTAGCCAGTGCTGCTGCACGCCTGGTATTTTCCTTATCTATGCCGAGTTCATCTGCAAGATATGCAGCAATTTCTGCTACACGCACACTTTTATCGTGCAGGCTCCCCAATTGCTTTTGATAAACGATATCTTTCAAACCTGGCTGATAATCGTCAAGCGCTTTGGCAAGATCTCTTTGCCAGAAAAATGCGGCATCACTCAGGCGAGGGAAAATGACTCTTTCGTTTCCCTTGACGATTTCTTCAGGAGAAAGGCTGTCGATATTAGCGACCGTAATAAATTGAGCCAGCAGTTGCCCATTGTTATCCTTTACAGGAAAGTATTTCTGATGATCCTGCATTGACGAGATGAGTACTTCGTTAGGTAGCTCAAGAAATTTCTGGTCAAAGCCGCCAGATATCACAGCCGGCCATTCAACCAAAGCAGTCACTTCATCCAGTAAGGCCGGATCAATAATGGCAGTGCCGCCATTTTTTTCTGCCTCACTTACAACCTCGTCCCGAATTTGATGCTGGCGTTGATCATAATCCGCAATGACCTTACCCTCTGTCTTCAATTTATCGAGATATTCGGCAGGTGATTTCAATTCGATGCTTTGTGGGTGGTGAAAGCGATGACCACGGGTTTGATTACCCGACTCAACATCCAGCACGGTACAGGGAACTGATTCTTCGCCAAATAAAACAACGACCCAATGAACCGGGCGAACAAATTCAGCATCGCCGCTACCCCAACGCATACGTTTCGGTATTGGAAGTTTGTTCAGAGCAGTATTAATGATCTCTTCCAGAAGCGCTGAGGTAGAACTTCCAGTTTCCGTGGCTTTGTATGATAGCCAGCTACCCTTATCGGTCTCCAGAGTATCAAGCTTATCAACGGAGACACCACAGGAACGGGCGAATCCTTCGGCAGCTTTCGTCGGTTTACCTTCTTCATCGTAAGCGGCGGCAACTGCGGGACCGCGTTTCTCTACCTCTTTATCTTCCTGACTACTGTCGAGATCTGAAATCAGAACCGCAAGACGTCTTGGTGTTGCGAACCACTGGTAGTTAGTATGATTCAGA
Organism: Gammaproteobacteria bacterium; assembly: GCA_018676275.1. GTDB lineage: Bacteria > Pseudomonadota > Gammaproteobacteria > Eutrophobiales > Eutrophobiaceae > WLWS01. Next base: position 8,407 of record JABHFC010000335.1, read on the forward strand.
TCATTTTTTTCAAAACCAGAATGCATTTCCTCGGCAAAAGCTGTTGCCAGTCGCTTTAAGGCTTTAGGTGGTAATTCTTCAGTACCAATTTCAACAAGTAAATCTTTTTTATTCATTATTTATTTTTGCCACAGAGTGCACAGAGATCACAGAGAAATACGTTTTATTCCTTTTACTAAACGTGATTCCCCAAAACTAATAAGTAAACCACGTTTCATTTTAGTCGCCTTCAAATATGAAAGAATTTGTGCTGTTGCGATCTCGGGTAATCGTCTTAATGACTTGATTTCCACTATAACTTCATTCTCCACAAGTAAATCTATTCGTTGTCCCTTGATTATTCTATTTTTATACACGACATCAATGTCTATTTGTTTTTTAAATTCTATATTTTGTAGTTCCAATTCATAACAGAGAGCAATTTCATATATGCTCTCCAAAAGCCCCGGGCCAAGAATTTTGTGAACTTCAATGGCCGCGCCGATAATATTTTCCGTAATTTTATCTGTCATAATCCTACGTCCCTGTGGTTGAGTAATCTTACCTCTCTGTGTGCTCTGTGCCCTCTGTGGCAATCATTTTTTTATAAGCGGGAAATCTAATGCTTCGCGGCTGTCGTAATATGCCTTCGCCACAGCTCGTGCCAGGCTCCTGACTCGGAGTATGTAACGCTGCCGCTCAGTAACGGATATTGCATTGCGAGCATCCAGCAAGTTGAAAGTGTGTGATGCCTTTAGCACCATTTCATAAGCAGGTAATGGCAGGTTTTGTTCAATCAGAGCCTGACTTTGCTGTTCACAGGTATCAAACCATTCGAACATTGACTTAGTATCAGCCTGTTCAAAATTATAGTTCGACATCTCTACTTCATTTTGATGATAGATATCACCATATGTGACCGTACCAGCCGGGGTTTCGGTCCAAACCAGGTCATAGACACTGTCCACATTTTGCAAATACATGGCGATTCGTTCCAGACCATAGGTCAGTTCGCCAGCTACCGGTTTGCAGTCAAGACCGCCGACCTGCTGAAAATAAGTGAACTGTGAAACCTCCATGCCATTCAACCAGACTTCCCAGCCCAGACCCCAGGCACCCAGCGTCGGTGACTCCCAGTTGTCTTCGACAAAACGAATATCATGAACAAGTGGATCAATACCCAGTTCCTTAATGGAATTCAGGTATAAGTCCTGAATGTCAGGGGGAGATGGTTTTAACAGAACCTGGTACTGATAATAATGCTGCAAGCGGTTGGGATTATCGCCATATCTGCCGTCTGTTGGTCGACGTGATGGTTGTACATAGGCTGCGTTCCACGGTTCAGGGCCAATAGCGCGCAGGAACGTAGCCGGATGAAAGGTACCTGCACCTACTTCCATATCATAGGGTTGCTGGATGACACAGCCGTAATCCGCCCAATATTGCTGTAATCTGAATATTAAATCCTGAAATGTCATAGTCTTTCTTTTGATAGGTATATCGTATTCCAGAAGTCTGACAGACTCCTGATTCCGAGAATTTTGGATGTGAGTATACCGTATGGAAGCTGATAATGAGTAATAGTCTGGAGTAGCCTTTTGCAACAAGCTGTTGCAATCTGAATCAAATCAGATTCAGGTATTGGCCATATTCACTACAGAAACGTAAGTTGGTCGCAACTCAGCTCGAATTAATTTTGTCGAGGCAGAATTATTCAGTTTCGGTGTTGTCCTCGCCTGATGCCTCATCTGCAGAGCCGGTTTTCCTGCTAAGCTGCTCCTGTTTTCGGACAAACAGTTCGTATTTAAAATCCGGGATAGCATATGCCCAACCAGACATAACCGTATTCAGGTTTTTAGCCTCGGTCAGTGGATCAAGTTTTGTCTTAACCTCTTCTTTGGCATCTTCATTGTTTTTATCGGTATCGACATCAGAGTTTTCTTCGCCTGCAAAGCTGAAAATCGAATAATTAGTTTCGACTATTTCAGCACTAGTAATAGTAACTATGAGTCCATCAAAAGTTTTGATCGTCGTAACTGTTTGCTCAACTTCGTTTAACTTGTCGGCCTTTATTACGTTGTCGACAAATATATCTTCCAGTATGGTGCCCATGCGACTGATAATAACGTTGGATTGCATTTCCATTCCGTCTGGAATGTCTTCCATCAAAAAATCACCGATATCTTCATCACGTGCAAGTTTTACATGGCTGTTATCAGCGTGTGCAATGTGAATACTTTTTACTCTATTTGCGCCAATATTGAATAATTCACGCTTGAACCATTCTTTTACGTCGACGCCGACATCCAGTCGACCTTCAACAAGCAAGGTGGTTTCAGAGTCTGGTAGTCGAACATAAAGACCATCTTTGTCGTTCGATGATTTACTATGTCTTGAGTTACCGACGATTAATTTCGCCAGGGAATTTCCATCAGTGTCCAGTAAAGATAGTTGCAGTGAAGTGGCATTTTCGGATAAAGGATCTTCTACTCCGAGCTTTTTGTATAATTCAGCATTACTGGTTTTTTCAGCCAGGATTTGTAAGTCAGCTACAGCAATTACAGTCTCCCGAATTTTCCCAAAGTCAGCTGGATAATTATCTGCCTGCTCGATTCCCCAGGTGGAAGCATTTTGTGACAGTGTCAGAGTTTGACCCTGCTTTTTCAGGACAAGAGAGCTGACGTTATTTACTTTTTCCAACAGACCCGGAAACAGAGTTTGCTTTTGTAAAGTTGTAGTTGGTGCATGATGACGGCTCATCATTGTAGCTGCCACGATGACAACTACAGTGATAATGGCAAGTATAAATAATTTATTGCTTTTCATTTACTATCCTGAACAGTTATTTAAAACGAACTATTGGCTGCGTCGTTGTGTCCGATAAAGTCCGGTAGCGATTGCTGCGATCATAATTAGCAAGGGCATAAGACCGATATTGATAAATTTTAACTTGGTACCGAGACTTTCAATGTTTTTTTGTAGCTCATGTTGCACAGAACGAAGTTCCTTACGCGTCTTTAATTGTTCTGTCTGAAATTTTTCAATTTCAGCATTTTGTTCCTTACTCAAAATCAATTCACTTTGACCACCTTCGCGTTGCAAAGCGGATATACGTTGTTCAGTTTCTGTTAGCTTTGCCTGTAGCTCACGCTCACGATCCCTGAACTTGTCTTCAGCCACACGTCGAATGTCTTCAACAACTTCAAATGGACGGGAAAATTCGCCACGACTTCGCAAGCTGATCAGGTCGGTATTACCTGACAGGTTTTCCAGTGTGTTAACTACGAAATCGCCATTATCAGCGATAGACTGAGGGATAGTGACACCAAAGAAACTTTCTGAACGTACCCAGAAAATATCACTCAATATATCCGTGTCGGCAACCAGAATAACATTAATATCGCCTTCCTTGAGTGAGTCGGTACTGCTAGCTTCACCCGGTTTGCCTTCGGGGTAGGCACTGGTGACATGACCACTGAGACGCACCGCCAGCGTTTGTTGCTTATCTTCAGAGACAAAATTATCAAGTATGATATTTGGATCCTGCTGGAACAGGATTAAATCACGCTCAAGTTTCATTGAATCTTTTGATGTCTGTATCAAAGCTGACATTTCAATCTTGCTGTCGTCTTTTTGCTCAATAATGCCAGCTGTGCCCATATGTATAACTTTCAATTCATTGGTTGAGAAGTCTTCACTATTCAGGCTTTTTTCTCCCAGCCGTAACCAGGGAAGATAAAGTGTTTCCTGTGGACCGCGAGGATTACGTGTTTGTACACGCATGGCCGAAGTAATATCCGCAGCCAGTTTACTTTCCAGAACTTCAATACCCCAGCCATCGAGAAAGGTTTTCAAATCGGAATCCAGATCCGGAATTGCCGTCGGGTTTTGCGGATCAGGTTGACTGCGATCTGTTTCTGCTAAGGGGTCGAC
>JABHFC010000336.1 GCA_018676275.1 Gammaproteobacteria bacterium
GTGATGTTATTAAAAATGGTAGACGTGGATCTCTCGGCGCAAAGTTAACAGTCAAAGGTATACAGGGTCATGTCGCCTACCCTCAATTAGCAAAGAACCCTATACATCTGCTTGCTCCTGCACTAAATGAAATATGTATGGTTGAATGGGATCAGGGTAATGAATTCTACCCTCCTACCAGTTTTCAGGTTTCCAATATAAATGCTGGTGATGGCACGGTGAATGTGATCCCTGCAAATGTTGAAGTGTTATTTAACTTTCGCTTTTCGACCGAAGTCACAGCAGAAGAATTAATGCAAAAAAGTGAAGCTATTCTGAATCAACACGGGCTTGATTTTGAAATTGAGTGGCGCACATCTGGCCTGCCGTTTCTGACTGCCTCAGGTCAATTGCTGGAAAGTGTGAAAGAGTCTATTCATCAGGTCACTGGTATAAAGACTGAAGCATCTACAGCAGGTGGTACATCAGATGGACGATTCATCGCTCCTACTGGTGCTGAGGTGGTAGAACTGGGTCCGCTAAATGCAAGTATTCACAAGGTCAATGAATGTGTCAGGGTAGCAGACCTTGAAATCCTGAAAAATATCTATACACAGGTGCTGGGTTACCTGTTCTCTGAACAAGCCGGGTAAACACCAGGGTCTGTTTATCTTTACCAAAGTCTAATTAGTAATGAGTCAATACGAACAGCAAATTCGAGCTTTACAACAAGGCATTGACCTCGACTTCTGGCGTAAACCAGAGGGGATCGATATCCCGGGAGATGAACTGCGTTTTCTTCTAATCCCCGATGCAGTTGAGTCTGCAGCGATGTTTGAGCTTGCCAAACAGGTTCACGACTACCAGAAGTTACATGCAGGCGAAGCTACTCAGATCAATAGTGCCTTGATGGTGACGATGGGAGGACTTCTACCCAGTGTCCTGTTATTTGATCACCTGGTTGAAGGTCGCTACGCAAATGTACCGAAAATTGAGTTTGGGACCATTGGTGTGTCGCTTTACAAAGGACCGGGACAACGTTATGACAATCCTGTTATACAACATGGAATTTCAATTCCCCTCAGTGGCAGGATTGTTCTGATTATTGATGACCTTGCTGACTATGGCGGTACTATGAGTTTTTTGAAAGAACATATTATTGAGAGTGGCGCGAATAAGGTCCTGACTCTTGCTATGTACACCAAGCCCGCAGCAAAGAAGGTTATTCCCATTGATTTTTGTTTTGGTGAAACACCGCAGGACACCTGGATCATTACACCCCGTGAAAGAGTAGAAACACTGGTGAAACGTGTACCGGTATGGAAGCAGAGCGGTGCTTCGGAACAGGAATGCCAACATCGCCTGGTAGAGCTGATAGGCTATCCACCTGAATTCGTCGAGTATTATCTTCCGCTGATTTACAAGAACGCCCCGTAAAAATAGTGCGCTACTTTTGCCGTTCCATCTGCTTTAGATAATCCAGGCGCAATTGCCCGAGATTTGAAGGTTCAGATTTTACCCAAAGTAACAACTCATGAAAAAGATCGGCCGTCAGTCCCCAGACGTATCCGTCTTCCCATTTAAACGCCTGTGTCTTTCGAGTAACACCTCGCAGGACGTGTTCATGCTGACAGGATGAATCCTCTTGCATCAATATTTGTACATCAGCAATCATCACTTCTGCCACTTCATGTTCATTCGCTACCATCTGTGGTCGCTGCTCAAGCCATCCTATGTAAGGAATCACGTGATGTCCGGCGATACTCCAGGCGTCATCCAACCTGCCCATTACTTTTACTGCTGCAGGATCAATACCCAGCTCTTCATTAGCTTCTCTAAGCGCGGCAGCAACTATTGACTCATCTTCAGGGTCTACACGCCCGCCGGGAAAGGATACCTGACCAGCATGGCTCGACATAGTGTGTGGACGGCGAGTGAATACAACTTCGATACTACCTTCTTCATTAGGCCATAGTGGGATAAGGACAGCTGCTGTTTTATGCCCCTCAGGTAAAGTATCCTGGGGGAATTCAAACAGATCTCTTTCGGGCAGTGCCTCCAATCGACCTAAAAAATGCTTCCTGAAATCCATCTTGGAAATATGCTTCATATACAAAAAGAATGAAACATTTTTATGAAAATTTTGTGACGTATTGAATATGATTTGAAGAAACTTATATCTTATATTCTTAATACAGCTCCCTGCTTCTTTATAAAACTCTACAACGCCGCTCCTGCGCATCCATGCGCCCACGGCATACAGTACATCCTGTACATAAAAAAGCCGGAATCCCTTCAGGGATTCCGGCTTGAATATGTTACTGGGAGAAACTTTTAGCTATTAGCGACCTTGTCGAACTGTTCTTCTTCAGTTGAACCGGTCAATGCAGTCACTGAGGATTGACCACCCTGGATAACTGTTGTCACATCGTCAAAGTAACCTGCACCAACTTCCTGTTGATGACTTGCGAAAGTATAACCTCTATCACCAGCAGCAAATTCCGGTTCCTGCACCATTTCTACATATGCTGTCATGCCTTTCTGCATGTAGTTATGGGCCAGATCAAACATGTTGTACCACATGTTATGAATACCAGCGAGAGTGATGAACTGATACTTGTAACCCATGGCACCAAGTTCACGCTGGAATTTGGCAATAGTGGCGTCGTCCAGATTTTTCTTCCAGTTGAAAGAAGGCGAACAGTTATA
>JABHFC010000337.1 GCA_018676275.1 Gammaproteobacteria bacterium
TGGTGGGTAAAAGCGATATCTCTATTGCCGTGGTAGCCCGTGGTAATAACACTAACAGCTTCAAGCAGACACTCAGTGGTCAGGCGGAATTAAAGGTAGTCAATGGTATTGTCCGTGGTGTTGATGTCCCCAAGGCGCTGGAACAGGTGGAGATCATGATCGAAAGCAAACGCTTCGGCAAAGTGAATACTGAAGGAGATACGCCCTTCGATAGCTTAACAGCGACCTTACCGATAAATGCCGGCGTGGTGACTAACGAAGATCTGATCTTGTCGGCACCCGGATTCAAGGTAAGAGGAAGTGGGATACTGGCAAGGCTTGTTGATATGACCTGGAAGTATGATCTCAAGATTGGAGTCGATGAGCGTTCAGTAGCGAAGAATGATAAAACCTACAACATTGGTGATTACACAATTCCTGTTAAATGTCGCGGCAAGATCGCCGGCGAAAACTGTGCGGCGGATAAAATGAACCTGGCCGGTGCGGCGGTAAAGAAAATTCTGCTGGATAAATTAATACCACGTAATGATCCGGCTGCAGACGCTGGCACAGCAACGACAAATGCAACGGATAAGAATATCGATCCGAGTAAAGAATTATTGGATAAAGCACTAAAAAGCATTTTCAAATAAGGCGGTGATACGCCTTCCTGTATTCTTAATCTTTCTGTTTGTAATAAAAACAGTATCCGCTGGCGAAATTCAACAGGCAGAAGTATTGCACAAAGATGGCGTCTACATCCTGGATTTGAAAGTCAAACTTAGCGCACCCTTTGAACCTGTCCATGCAATAGTCACCGATTATGATCAATTACATGTGATTAGCGAGGTGCTAATTGAAACCAGCCTGCTAAGTGAGCCAGACGCGGAAATCAAACGTCGTCGCCTGGTGGTAAGAACCTGCATTTTGTTTTTTTGTTTCACCGCGAAAATGGTTGAGGATGTCTGGGAAACTGGAAACACAATCATTACCCGCATTATCCCGGATCAAAGTGACTACAAGTTTGGTGAAACAAAGTGGCAAATCGATCTGATAGATGATGCACATAGCCGAATAAGTTTATATTGCGAACTGGAACCTGATTTTTGGATACCGCCTGTCATTGGCCCCTATCTAATGAAAAAAACCATGATGAGGGAAGCAAAAAAGACCATCAGGCGTATCGAAGAAATCGCAAATGATGTCTGAGTTTACTGAATCACTACTGCAGTGGTATCGCAAGTCAGGCAGGCATGATTTGCCCTGGCAAATTGATCCGAATAGCTATCGTGTCTGGGTCTCAGAAATCATGTTGCAACAAACCCAGGTCAACACGGTTATTCCTTATTACACCCGTTTCATGCAAGCCTTCCCCGATGTAGCGCAACTGGCAGAGGCTGATGTCGATGAAGTTCTACATCTTTGGACCGGGCTGGGTTATTACGCACGAGCCAGGAATATGCATAAGGCAGCACAGATGATTTGCCGTGAATACGAAGGTGAAGTACCCGCAGATCTGGAGACCCTAATTTCATTGCCGGGGATTGGTCGTTCAACTGCCGGCGCGATCCTTTCTCTCAGTCTTAACCAGTCAATATCGATTCTTGATGGCAATGTTAAAAGAGTACTTGCACGCTATTATGCGATCGCAGGCTGGCCCGGCAATAAGAAGATAGAACAGCAACTCTGGGAAAAGGCGGATCGACACACGCCAAAACAGGACTGTGCTGAATACACCCAGGCCATCATGGATCTGGGTGCGACTTTATGTACCCGGACCAAGCCGGATTGCCAATCCTGCCCGGTCAGAGCGGGTTGCCAGGCAGAGAAACAGAATCTCCAACATATGTTTCCCGGCAAGAAACCGAAGAAGATCCTGCCGGTGAAGCAAACAGTATTTGCCATTATTGCCAATACAGAGGGAGAAGTTTTACTGGAAAAAAGACCGCCAAGCGGGATTTGGGGCGGTTTGTGGGGATTTCCAGAGTGCACCAGCGACCAGAAGTTAGTCGATTGGCTGGCATCCAACCGGGGTTATGTCACCGAGATAGCCAGGGAGAATGCCGTCGTTCGACACACTTTTAGTCATTTTCATCTTGATATCACGCCAGTAAAGTTAAATTTACTCGCGACTGAAGATAGAATAGAAGACAAGCCTGATCAGTGCTGGTATAAACCCGATGGCGATTTAAAACTGGGTATGGCGGCGCCGGTCAAAAAACTTATAGATGGACTATTTTCAACAGTAGTAGGAGAGCATTAATGTCGCACATCGTTAATTGTGTAAAATTGAATAAA
>JABHFC010000338.1 GCA_018676275.1 Gammaproteobacteria bacterium
ACCCGCTATTGACGTCACTTTCGCAGCCGGTATCAGGACTCTGTTACGTCAGGATCCGGATATAATCATGGTCGGTGAGATTCGCGATAAGGAGACAGCAGAAGTGGCGATTCAGGCATCTTTGACCGGTCATCTGGTGCTCTCCAGTCTCCACACAAATAGTGCACCAGCAACCATTTCCCGCCTGATTGAAATAGGCGCTCAGCCTTATCTGGTCGGCGCAACATTGCGTGGAGTATTAGCACAGAGGTTGATAAGAACTCTTTGCCCTCATTGCAAAACACCTGGTGGCGTGGATGCCAAAGCCTGGAATACGCTTGTTGCTCCTGCAAAAGTAAAATTACCTGTTAATGCTTTTCAACCAACTGGCTGCGACGAATGTCGTCACACAGGCTATCTGGGCCGCATTGGTATCTACGAGGCCCTGATGGTTGACAGTGATTTACGAAAACTGATTAATTCCACATCCGAGTTGGACAAATATAATAGTGCTGCCATAAAACAGGGAATGCGCAGTCTCCGCATCAGTGGCGCTCAAAAAATTGCTGAAGGTCTGACAACCCTCGAAGAAATTTATTCTGTTATACCACCTGATAAGAACGATTAGTTGCTTCCTCGCCTGTTAGTTCAGGTTTCTCTGGTGAAAAGTAAGTTATTTAACAAAGACTTCGGTCCATCCCTGGCGAGACATTTATATCTTCGCTTAGCTCCGACCTCGCCATCCCCTGGCTCGGCGTTCGCGCGGAAAAGACACATTTAGTGTCTTTTCTCATTCGCGCTCACCCCCTCGGATGGTGTTCGGCGTGGAGTTCTTTTAGTCGTTCCCGTGCAACATGGGTATATATTTGGGTGGTAGATATATCACTGTGTCCTAATAACATCTGCACTACTCTCAGATCCGCGCCATGATTCAACAAATGCGTGGCAAATGCATGACGAAGTACATGCGGGGATATGTTTTTATGAATACCCGCAATCAGGCTGTGCCGTTTGATCGCATGCCAGAATGTTTGTCGGGCCATCAATTTTCCACGATTACTCGGAAACATAACGTCGTTCGCTTCGTTTTTAAACAGATTGATCCTGGCCTCACGCTGATATTTTTCCAGCCAAAACACAGCTTCTTCACCCAGTGGAACCAGTCGCTCCTTATTTCCCTTACCCATCACCCGGACAACACCCTGGCGTAAATTTACCTGGCTTAGTCGTAGCCCAACGAGTTCTGACACTCGCAAACCCGTTGCATACAATACTTCTAACATCGCACGATCGCGCAATCCGAGATCTGTTGATGTATCTGGTGCCTTGATCAGCGCTTCTACCTCGTCTTCAGTTAGTGATTTTGGTAGAGGTCTGCCCAAACGAGGAGATTCGATTTTTGCCGCTGGATCGTGAGCCATCTCACCTTCCCTGACAAGATATTCATATAATCGTCGTATACTTGATAAACGTCGGGCAGAGGTTCTCGCTGATCGCGTACCTTGTTCTGACAGATAGGCGAGTATTTCTGTCGATTGAACTTCTGAAATTTTCTGGGGTTTCTCAGATAACCATGAAGCAAAAGCGTATAAGTCGCTTCGATACGCCTGCAATGTATTCTCACTAAGCCCACGTTCCATCCATAGATTGTCGAGAAAATTATCTATAGTGGATCTGGAGTGTTCCGTCAGACTTGTGTTATTTGAAGTGCTCATATGATTTATGTAACAACAGCATAATCATAGGCTAATTAATGCCGAGGTGAAACCAGCTTATAGCAGACAAAAAAATCTCCCGCTTTACGGGAGATTTTATCTTGCTCAATTTGCAGCCTGGGAAGTCTGGAAAGTGAATTCCTATTTCGTAGAAGGCTTCAACTTCTCTTTGATACGTGCTGCCTTTCCGCGTAATTCGCGCATGTAATACAGTTTGGCCTGGCGTACATCGCCACGTCTTTTTACAACAATATCTGCAATCGACTGACTGTGTGTCTGGAACACACGTTCTACACCTTCTCCGTAGGAAATCTTCCGTACTGTGAATGCCGAATTCAAACCACGATTACGTTTTGCAATTACAACACCTTCAAATGCCTGTAAACGCTCACGTTCTCCATCCTTTACTTTCACCTGAACGATGACCGTATCACCAGGGCTAAAGTCAGGTAATTCTGACTTCATTTGTTCTGCATCTAGTTGTTCAATTATATTGCCCATGTTTGGCTCCAAAAGTATCTAAGTTAATTTGTATCTTCTTTATGCTGCTGATGAATAAATTCATCAAGCAAGCGTGTCTGCTCTTCATCCAATTGTAACTCATTCAACAGATCCGGGCGTCTTTGCCAGGTTCGTCCAAGTGCCTGTTGTAATCGCCAAAGCCGTATCTGTTCATGATTCCCACTATTCAGTACTTCAGGTATTGAAAGCCCGTCTATCTTTTCTGGTCTCGTGTAGTGCGGGCAATCCAGTAAACCCTGACTAAACGAATCCTGTTCTGATGAGTCCTCATGTCCCAATACCCCGGGAATCGTTCTGCTCATTGCATCAATAACTACCATGGCAGCTAATTCCCCACCACTAAGTACATAATCACCAATAGACCATTCTGCATCGATCTCATTGGCCATCAAACGTTCATCTATCCCTTCGTATCGGCCGGCAAGCAGTATAAGTTCGAGATCTTCCTGTCCCAGAACAAGATCATCCTGTATTAATTTGCTGCCCTGCGGTGACAGATAAACCACTTTTGCCATCGGTAAAGCCGAGCGCGCATCCCTTATCGCATCCCGCAACGGTTCAAATCGCATAAGCATACCGGGACCACCACCGTAAGGGCGGTCATCAACTGTCCGGTGCACATCCTGAGTATAATCCCGTGGGTTATAAGTCGACAAAATTAAGTTATTGTTGTCCACCGCCCTTCCGGTAATGCCATACTCCGTTATTGCACTAAACATTTCCGGGAACAAGGTAATTACTGCGACACGCAACATCTATATGTACTCACCATCCCAGTCTACCCTCATTTGTCCCTGTTCCTCATCAATCTGCTTTATTACGCTACCTTTAAGCAATGGGATCAAATATCGTTCATCTCCTTTTACTACAAGCACATCGTTGGCGCCGGTTTCCTGTATCTCTACTACCGTGCCCAAAATATCATCAGCCTGATTCACGACTTTCAGTCCGATCAAATCGCACCAGTAATATTCATCTTCTGCGAGTTTCGGTAGTTGCTCCCGCGCCACAGAAATTCCCAAACCGACAAACGCTTGTGCTGCATCTCTATCGTCTACACCATCAAAGTGTGCAATTAGGCCTTTACTTTGAGGTTTCCATTCACTCACCTTTTGCATCACCCATGAGCCATTGGCATGCTTTATCGACCAGGGAATATAGGAAAATATGTTTTCTCGAGGTCGACTATAGGAAAATATCTTCAGCCAACCATTAACACCATGAAGTCCGCTAATCCGGCCTAATATGATGCGTTTATCTTCATCGTTATCGGCCTTCACTTTACCTCTACACTGTACTTATAATTCCTACATTCTCGAAAGAGATAGGTAACATTCAAGCTTAAGCGGCGGCTTTTTCTTCACTTAGTTTAAATAACTTAGCAACACGCTCAGATGTCTGGGCTCCCTGTGACATCCAGTATTTCGCGCGCTCGTGATCAACCCGCAATTCTTCCTCTTTACCGGAAGCGATTGGGTTATAAAAACCGATTCGTTCGATATAACGTCCATCACGCTTGTTACGTGAGTCAGTGACAACGATGTGATAGAAGGGTCGCTTTTTAGCTCCCTTGCGTGATAATCGAATTGTTACCATTCAGTACTTAACCTCATTAGTTTACTAAGACGCCCGCGCGCCCAGCTCGGAAAAAGGACGGTATTGTAAGGGAAATTAAGCAAAAAGAAAGGGCGAACAGGCACTTAGTTGTTATTCAATCCACAACGACTATACGCAGCGGGGTAGAGAAAAGTGCTAAATATCGGATGATGATTGCGACCATGCTATGATTTGACTAGTTTTCAACTTAATTCTTGTTAGCAAGTTTAATATTTAAATATATGTTTTTATTATATATTCTCAAGCTATTAATGTGATTTATGAACTCCATACATACGCGAAAAAATAGTCTCCGAAAGCAACTTAAACAGTTGCGTAATGAAATTTCTGAGCCTTCAAGACTGCAAAAAAATCTAGCCATTCAGCAAACACTCCTGTCTCAAATGGATATTCTGGCTGCAAAATCGGTGTTTTGCTTTATTTCTTACGGTACGGAAGTTCATACACATGACCTCATCAGGCAATTATTGGCTCGGGGAAAACAACTTGCTGTACCCAAAATAATTGATTCAAACTATATGACGGCAATCCCCTTCCGGAATTGGGATGAATTAAAACCGGGTCAATTAGGCATTTTGACGCCACCTGCTAATTCGGCAATGACGGGAACATTTGATGTTGTTATTACCCCTGGACTGGCATTTTCAGAAAGCGGAAGCCGCCTCGGTTTTGGTCGAGGCTATTACGACAAATGGTTTCAGAATAATGAAGTCGGAACGAAAATCGCTCTCGCTTACGAATTACAAATTGTCGATGATTTGCCTGTAGATGAATATGACATAAGTGTGGATTATATTATTACTGAAGAGAGGCTGATCAAAGTGCCGAAACTTACTTCTACCTGAATCTCTACATCTGCTCTACAGTTTCAATCCCTAGCAATCCCAGGCCATCTTTGATAACTCGGGCACTCAAATCACAAAGAGCCAATCTGCTATTGCGCACATCTTTCTCAATCCCATCTTTCAGGATCGGACAGGCCTCGTAAAATGAATGAAAACATGATGCTAGTTCATACAAAAAAGTGCACAAACGATGAGGCTCCAGACGCTCTGTAACCGCCTCCACAGCTGCCGCATATTGAAACAGTTTTAAAGCCAGAGTCCTCTCAGATGAGGCTTGAATAATCACAGCACCTTTGTCTATCGTTTGACGTTCGATGTCACCTTTACGAAATATTGACAATATTCGTACATACGCATTTTGTAGATAGGGCGCTGTATTACCATCCAGAGCCAGCATTCTATCCCAATCAAATACATAATCCTTTATTCTGTCATTAGAAAGATCTGCATATTTCAGAGCTGCTATGCTGATGACTTTTGCCGCTTCCTGACGCTGTTTTTCAGGCATTTCCGAATTCTTTTTTTCAATCACTGATGCGGTTTTCAATTCTGCCTCATCCAGTAAATCGACCAGTTTAATAGTGCCACCATCTCTGGTCTTGAAAGGTTTTCGATTTGGGCCCAACACTGTACCAAAAGGCATATGATCCAGTTTTACATCTTCTGCTGCCCATCCCGCGCGTCTGACAGCTGCGAACAACATGGCAAAATGCTGTGATTGTCGTGCATCTGTGACATAAATTAAGCGTCCCGCCTGCAATTCATTGAGACGATATCGTACTGCAGCGATGTCAGTGGTTGCATATAGATAAGCACCATCACTTTTGCGCACAATCATTGGCAAAGGTTTATCATCTCGGTCTTTAAAGCCATCGAGAAAGATCACGCCTGCACCTTCACTGATTTCCAGCAATTTGATTTCTTCAAGATCAGAAATCACTTTATCAAGCAGTGGATTATAAAAACTTTCCGGGCAGTTATCTGTCTCCTCAAGCAACACACCCAGTCTTTTATATACCTGGCTAAAATGAAGCATGGATTCATCTACCAGGTAACGCCATAATTTCAACGTGTACTCATCCCCTCCCTGCAAATTAACAACCCTTTTTCTGGATCGATCTGCAAATTCTGCATCCTGATCAAATTTTTGTTTCGCCTGCTGATACAGTAACTCCAGATCACCAATAGAAGTATGAGTAGCCTTTTCATCCCAGCCTGAATCAATCAGATACTCTATTAACATTCCAAATTGTGTACCCCAGTCGCCCATGTGATTTTGTCGGATCACCTTATGACCTTGCGCCATCAGAATACGCACAATCGCATCACCAATTACTGTCGAACGCAGATGCCCTACATGCATTTCCTTTGCAACATTAGGAGCTGAATAATCAACAACTATTGTTTCTGGTGTTTCAGCAGGTTTTATACCTAGATTTACATCCTCTGCCATAACCTGTATTTGCGCGTTAACAAGGGAGTTTTCCAGATACAGATTAATAAACCCAGGACCGGCTATCTCTACCTTGGCGCAGATATTGTCCAGCGCCAGATTTTCGACAATTGCATTAGCAATATTTCGAGGTTTATCCCCTATCTTTTTTGCCAGGCTCATGGCGATATTGGCCTGGTAATCACCAAACTCAGGATTATTTGTGACATTAATTAGAGGATCAACATCACGATGCTCAGCACCGTAGGCTGCTTCAATAGCCAGGGCGAATTTTTCTGCAAAAATAGATTTAAGATCAGTCATGGGGGCGCTATGGTGTCTGTATCAGATGACTTCGTCAATAATACCTTGTCTAATCATCAATACCAGTTGGAATAATGCCGTTATAGTCTCTCAAACAGCTTCAATTCCGTGACTAACTCAGCCCGACTCAAAGCATCATTGGTGCTTGTTTCAGTTAAAACTGATTTCACAAGCCCTACCCCAGGTGCATACCAGTTAGTTTGGTCAATTTCGACTAAAGCCCGGCCGATATTATTGTTTCCTCTAATAAATGCAAAACCGTTGGTATGCAAACGCAGGCAATTCTGAAATTCACCAGCCTTTACCTTTATCACATCGTCATTAGATTCAATTATGTTCTTCACAGGTATTTTTGCTCTCATTTGCATGTTGCCATTTTCTGAAGGTTTGCCTGTAGTTAAGATCTGTGTGGAAACAATGCTTTCCCATTCGCTTCCAACATCAATGTTAGCAGGTAAGATTAACTGTTCGTCCTCAATTTTTTTCAATGAAGCACCATCGGCTACAATGAAACCGATGCGAATAATACCCAGGTTATTTTTTTGATACAGAAATTGAGTGCCGGTTAATGATTGCTGTATATAGGTTGTCTCTCCCTCGATAATTCGCGATGGCAAACTAATTAATAAAAGCCTTTTAAACGATGTCGTTCCCATGCTTGTCGCCGTAATGTCGTATCTCCAGTGCTTAGCTTTGCTCAAAGGAAAATAACTGGTGTCAGGACCAGTGCAGGCGTTTGTCAGAAAAAAAAGAACCAACAGGCAAAAACAACTTAAGTAACTGTTAGCCTGTGAATTCATCATTTATCACTAAAAGTAAATAACTCCATTTAATGCTCTGCATGAGCAAGCAATCTTGAGTATTAAAATATTCCAGCTGCTACCCGTAACTTGTCATTATTAATTTTAGGCATGCGGAGAAACAGATTCTTTTTCCCTATCTTTACGGGTCCAGATACCAGCCAATATCGAACCGGTAATATTGTGCCAAATGCTGAATAATGCACCGGGTAATGC
Source organism: Gammaproteobacteria bacterium (assembly GCA_018676275.1). Classification (GTDB taxonomy): domain Bacteria; phylum Pseudomonadota; class Gammaproteobacteria; order Eutrophobiales; family Eutrophobiaceae; genus WLWS01. The sequence goes on from JABHFC010000338.1 coordinate 7,451, forward strand.
CGTAATAGCTGGAAAATAGGATTGTGCCAATGCTACCGCAAGACCTGAATTTTGCATCCCGACCTCTATAGCAATAGTTCGTCGCTGACGCTCATCCAATCCCATTATTTTTGAAACATAATATCCGCCGGCCAGACCCAGAGCATTGTGCCAAACGATCGCAACGATAACGGGAATTCCCAGTAAAAAAATATGGCCGTGATTCAATGCAACTATTATTCCTATTATAAGAATGATCGCGACAACCGAAATATAAGGATATGCGTGCTTAATAAAATGTAGATATTTACCAAGATAATAATTAGCCAGAACACCGGCACTTACTGGCAATAAAATAATCTTGAATATGTTAATCATCATGTCAAATATTGGTACCGGTACACTTTGTCCGACATAAACCCATGTCAACACAGGAGTAAACAATACTGCCAATAAGGTTGAAACAGTTGTCAGTGAAATGGATAGAGCAACATCTCCCCGGGCAAGATAGCAAATGACATTAGATGCAGTGCCTCCCGGACAGGAACCAACCAATACCATGCCAACTAGTAATGCTTCGGGCAAATCAAATAGTCGACTAACAGTAAAAGCGATTAAAGGCATCAGCAAAAATTGCAAGCCAACGCCTATTCCAATTAGTCTTGGGCGTTTCAGGATCTCCAGAAAGTTCTCTGGTCGCAAAGTCATACCCATTCCCAGCATTACTAAACCGAGTAAGGGAACAATTGCGAATTTGTATGGTGATAATATATTCGGGTAGAAAATAGAAAGAACCGAAATGGCCAGAGCACCCAGAGGAAAAAATAATGTAGCAGGCATCGAGGTATGTTATATTTTTTTATTTAAAAATCAATAAATTATAATGTTGACACCAAGTTTCCTTCACATCCGAATTATAGGTGCTCTAGTTCTATCTCTTGCGTCATTTTGTTTAACAGCAGAAATAGTACTTACAGGAAACAATGCTGATTGGCCGCTTTATGGCAGAACACATGACAACCAGCGTTTTAGCCCGCTTAAGCAAATTGATAGAAACAACATTGACAAGCTGAAACTGGCGTGGAGATTCGAGACTGGTAAATTTGGCTCATTTCAAACTTCTCCTATTGTCATTGACGGTGTCATGTACCTCACCACTCCATTCAATGACGTAATAGCACTTGACGCAAGCTCAGGCGAAGAAGTTTGGCGTTATAAACATCAATTAAAAACAAAAGATTTTTGCTGTGGACCAGCCAACCGTGGTCCCGCTGTTTCTAACGGTATAGTTTATAGCGTCACAATCGATGCTCGACTAATCGCGCTTGATCAACGCACAGGTAAAGTTCTCTGGGACAAGGAGATTACTGATACTCATGCTGGAGAAGGAGAAGTACTTGCTCCCTTACTCGGAGTAGAGGAATTAAAAGGTGCTACTCAAACAGGCCAATCCGGCTACACCGCGAACCTCGCACCTCAGGTCATAGGAGATAAGATTTTTGTCGGTATTACTGGAGCCGGCTACGGACTGCATTTGAATCTGGAAGAAGACGGGCAACAAATACTTTCTGTTGGCGGTCTTTCTGGTGGCGGACATGGATTACGTGGTTATTTGATTGCCTATAATGCAAAAAATGGAGAGGAAATCTGGCGTTGGTACAGTGTGCCTGAAAATAATTGGCAAGGTAACTGGAGTGAAAACACTGCCTATGGCTCCTCACTAAATCGCGATATTGCCTCCGAAAAAAAGGCGAATGAAAAATACAATGACACATGGCGTTATGGCGGTGGTTCTGTCTGGACTACCCCTGCAATTGATGCCGAATTAGGGTTGATCTATATCGGTACTGGTAACCCCTCCCCGCAGATGGATGACTCTACTCGTCCTGGTGATAATTTATACACTGTCAGCCTGGTCGCACTTGACATTAACACTGGCAAACTTCGATGGCATTATCAACAAGTCCCTCATGATCGATGGGGCTACGATGTGGCCAGCCCCCCGGTTTTATTTGACTTAAAGCAAGATGGAATAACTATTAAGGCAGTAGGTCAGGCCAGTAAATTGGGCTGGTTCTTCATTCATAATCGTAATACTGGCGAACTGATTCGAAAATCAGAACCTTTTATCAGACAGGAAAATTTGTTTGCTCGACCAAATGAAAAAGGCGTTCGTATTGTACCCGGGACACTGGGGGCTGCTTCCTGGTCACCTGTTGCTTACCATCCAGAATTAAATACGGTTTACATTGCTGGTATTTATCAACCATCGCTATTTTTCTCTCGCAAACTAACACCATCTCCTGGCATGCCCTGGGAAAGTTATACCTTCTTTCGACAAAGTAACGAAGCGGACTGGGGTGTCTTTACTGCTATCAATACGACTAGCGGGAAAATTTTATGGCAACAAAAAATCGATGACCCCATGGTCGGTGGTGCACTGGTTACTGCTGGCAATCTTGTCTTCACTGGTGAAGGAAATGGAAATTTTAACGCTTACGATGCTGTCGACGGTAGCAAATTATGGCAATACAAAAGTAAATTTGGCGTCAACGCGCCACCGATTTCATTTATGTTGGATAATAAACAGTACATCGCCGTGGCAGCGGGTGGCAACAAGTTGTATGGCTATAAAACAGGGGATGAAGTTCTTGTCTTTAGCCTGGATTAGAAATTAGTTCTCAATTAATTTTCGATGTATTCGCCCCACAGATCGTACTCACCTGCACTATCGATTTTTACTTTCACCAGATCTCCTATCGACAATTTCTGATTGCTTTGTACAAACACATTACCATCAATCTCAGGTGCATCGGCAAAACTGCGGCCAATAATATCTTCTCCATCTATTTCATCAATTAGCACTTCAATAGTTTTACCTACTTTATTTAATAATTTTTCCTGGCTTATTGCCGCCTGTTTCTGCATAAATCTTTCCCAACGCTCCTGTTTAAGCTCATCATTTACAGGCAAGGCTATATCATTAGCACTGGCACCTTCCACCGGGGAGTATTGAAAACAACCAACACGATCCAGTTGAGCATCGCTTAAGAATTTGAGTAATTCCTCAAATTCTTCATCCGTCTCACCAGGGAAACCTACTATAAAGGTTGAACGAATAGTTATTTCGGGGCATATTTCTCGCCAGGCTCTAATCCGCTCAAGATTGTTTTCTGCCGCTGCTGGGCGACGCATTCTTTTTAATACCATCGGGCTTCCATGCTGAAATGGAATATCAAGGTAGGGAAGGATATTTCCCTCTTTCATAAGAGGTATAATTTTATCTACATGCGGATAAGGGTATACATAGTGCAGACGTACCCATACACCTAATGAACCCAACGCCTCACACAAAGTTTGTAAATCAGATTTCAAGGGACGTCCGTTCCAGAAACCGGTACGGTATTTGATATCTGAGCCATAAGCACTGGTGTCCTGGGAAATTATAAGCAGTTCCTTTACTCCTGCCTTAACCAAAGCTTCAGCCTCTCGCATTACATCATCAATACTACGACTGACCAGTTTTCCCCGCATTGATGGAATAATGCAAAAACTACATTTGTGATTGCAACCTTCTGATATTTTCAAATATGCATAGTGTCGGGGGGTTAATTTGATACCCTGCTCTGGCACCAGATCAACAAACGGTTCATGCTCTCTTTCAAACGGTGCATGCTCGTGAACTGCACCCAGAACCTGTTCGTATTGCTGAGGACCCGTAACGCTTAATACTTGTGGATGGGCTTTACGGATATCTTCCTCATGAATACCAAGACAACCAGTAACAATTACCTTGCCGTTTTCATCTATCGCTTCCCCGATGGCCGCCAAAGACTCCTCTTTTGCACTATCGATAAATCCACAAGTGTTTACAACAACTATATTGGCATCATCGTAGCTGGGAGATATTTCGTAGCCATCAACTCGTAACTGAGTCAGGATACGTTCGGAGTCAACTAATGCTTTGGGGCAGCCGAGACTGATAAAACCAACTTTTGGTGGAGACACTCTGATCGACCCTTTGAAAAAATAGTGATTCTACAGTCTTTTTAAAACCCTGACTCTCTTATTAGTACAGTCGCAATCAAATCATAGGTTCGAAAGGCAAAGCTTCTTGGTTCGCCTTTGATGTGCATCTTTCCTTTTACGACTCGCGGAACTATATATTTTACATCGAGAGTTTCAAATCTAATCCTATAAAGAGATTCCTCTGGCACCAGACCTTTCTCCTTGTCTTCTCGAACTGCTATGTCACCTCCGTAGGTAGATGCAAAGTACAGGGTATCCATTATCTGGATATTGGCATCCTCAATTTCCATAACCCTGGCATCCAGAACATCCAGTTCAGGCTCATTAGGTATAAAAACAGCACTTTGATTTACCTGCACCTGAGATAACTTTTTGCCTTCGATCACACCATCCAGGACAACTGAGTCCAATTGTGCAATATCAATCAGTCGAAGTTTGGTGTTTATCCAGCGTCCTGAATGTAGATTACTTTGCATATCAACTATCGTTCCATCAATAGGTGCGCGAATAGTTAATTCTTCCTTCATCTCGTTCAGCCCATTCAGACGTGAACGCAATTCCTGTAATTGTTCGAAGACCACCTGCATATTAGCCATATCGTCCAGATTGCTGGCTCGTCGTTGAGACCTCAACTCGGTAACATCATACTGTCGTTGCGTCCTGGCTATATCATTTCTTAAACTGGGTGAATCTAGAGTCAGCAAAGGTTGTCCTGCTTTAACATCGTCCCCATGTTTAACAAATACTTCTGAAATAACACCTGATGAAATACTATGAACAGTTATTTTGTTGGTGGCCTGTAAAATAGCTGGTGTCGAAATTCTGGTATTCCATGGAATAAAAAACAGGGACAAGAGAATAAAACACAATACTGTTGTATGTCGATATCTAGAGGACTCTTTTATCTGTATTTTCAAATCTTTCCACACACTAATCTCCTTCATCACAGGTGTGACAATAAACCATAAAATTTCTACCACGAATAAAAGCAAACCTAATGCTTTGAAGAAAAAATGATATACAAGTAAAGCTATACCTAGAAATAAAAAAAATCGGTATATCCATACAGACCAGGCATAAATTATGAGCTTTTTTCCTAATAGTGGGGGAAAATTACCTGGAGCAACTATTCCTAAATCAAACAGTAGTTCCCGTAATTTCCATTGTCCTAATGCAAATGAGCGACTTTGTAAATTTTCCACTCCCAGTAAATCGGACAAAATATAATAACCATCAAAACGCATAAGAATGTTTAGATTGATTACCAGCGACATTATCCAGCTTGTTGTCGCTATAATAAATGCGGCACTTCGAATCAACCCATCTGGCAGAAAACTCCATAAAAAGGTAAAAATGACCGCCAAATATAACTCTGCAAACATCCCGCCTGCACCAATCAGGAGTCGCTGTCTTCTTGAATTCAAACGCCACGCATCTGTGGTGTCTGTGTATAAAACCGGCAACATTACCATCAAAGCAATACCCATTGAGGCAACTTTACTACCGAAACGAGTAGCAGTATAAGCATGTCCTAGCTCGTGAATTATTTTTATAAAAACCAGAGCGGAGAAATAAAAAATAGCTCCTTCCATGTTGAAAAAATATGAAAAAGTACTAATAAAACTTTCCCATTGCCTGGCAACCAAATATAAACCCAATAAGCCAATAAAAATCATACTGACTACAAAAGTTCTTGTGTATAGAGGTTCCACCAATGGCATTGTTTTCTTGAGAAAACGATGTGGTCTGAATATTGGAATACGAATAAACAGGTAGTTTTTTATCAGAAAAACAAACCAGGATGTCTGGGTTGCCATATATTGTGCTAGATAATCTGTGCTACTTCCACTTGCCGAGTCCCTGGTAAGACTATTTGAATGAAGAAATGATATTAGATTTTCTACATCTTCTTCCTTTACCTGAGCCGTAGTTTCGTTCTTAACTCTATCAAGCAATTCTCTGGCGTTTCCGATACTCCATCTGGAAATCAGTTGAAAAACAGACCATCCAATTCGAAAATATTTATTGCAAACCGGATCATAAATATTCCAGGTAGGCGAACCGTCAAATGCTATAGGTCCTTTTAATAATTGAAGATCTTCCCGTAGTCTTGGGAGGGAAACATGTTGCTTGGCAACACTATTCATACACCTACAAATTGACGTAGAGCCGATATTGGTCTTCTAAACAGATAATAAAAAAGACTAACCCGTTTTTCATATAACTTTGCCGTACCCTGTAGACCAATACGTTTACGTGTATTGTACTCGGAAAACTCTGCATCAATACGATAGGCCAACACGCCTTCCGGAGTTAGAGTGGCTTCATAACTTGCATGGGTGATAACCCCGTTGATTGATTTCAAAG
>JABHFC010000339.1 GCA_018676275.1 Gammaproteobacteria bacterium
AAGTTTTAAACCAGTGATTAGACGTGACATACCTTCTCTTATCCACAACATCACGCCACCCATATCTTCGAGAATTTCAGCTGCAAAATTGCAATCATCTGCAGCAAGGGCATAGCGCATAGCTTCAAGGCCGCGTTCATGCGTCGACATCCAGGTCGCAGTTTTTCGACACAAGGATGCATATTCTGTAGCAGAGCTTTCTTTCAATTCATTTACCAGGTGCTCACGCAGCAAAGGGTGTACCCGCCAGGACTCCTGCTCATCCTCTAAGGGCGAAAAGATACCTTCCAGATAATCAAGTCCGTGCATGATCTCGTTGGCATCGCTACGTTCACGAATCGCATTTGCGCAATCAACAGTGATTGCATCAAGCATAGAGGTCTGCAGGAGGAAGGATTGCTCCTCTTCGCTCAGATTATTAAAAAGCTGTTCGTGAAAATAATCAGAAATAAGTTTGCTACTGGATCCATGAATCAGACCACCTGAACCAGATGTCGAGTCCACTCCAAAGGAACGGATAAGTTGTAGCGCTACAGGCCAACCACCAGTACGTTCCATAATGCTATCTATTTCTGCATTTGCCAGTTTGTTCTGGAAAAAATGATCGATTTCATTTTTATCAAACATTAGTTGTTGCGGACCAATGTTCAAAACATTACCTTCCACGGTCAGACTGGACAGCGATATACCGGGGTTTTTCCTGCAGGCAAATACCAACTGCAGATTTTCCGGTTGTAAAGGCAACAGTGATTCGATGATCTCTGCTAATGAGTCTTCATTGATATTTTCAAAATCATCAAAAACGACAACGCACTTCTTTTCACTTTGCTCAATAAGGCTAAGCAGGTTGCCAATCAAATAAGCGGAATTACCCTGGGAAAAAGTAGGTGATAACAAACCTGTCTGCTCTGTATCGAGCCCGGCCTGGTAAAAGGAAAATGCAAGGTAAGGAAGCAAAAGATCGGGCTGATCGGTCTGATTTACAGACAACCATGCGACTATCGTTCCTCTGCTTCGTAGTTCTTCGCGCCATTGTGAAAGCAATAATGTCTTACCAAATCCTGCGGGAGCTTCAAGCAGCACAACTCTCTTCTCAATATTTCCAGACAGGGTCGTAAGCAGCTTCTCACGTCGGTTGGCATTAATGGAAATTCGTGGTGGAGAAACCTTGGAAGTCAATAACCATGGAGCGAAAGGCCTGGACATGGTTCTACATTAGCTCCCTTTTAACAAAGTAATCATTGCTACATTATTGCTGAGAGTACTTTGCTTGTATAGATAAACCCGGTGATTGTTAAATCATTGGAGATACGACCTGATACGAACGAAGTCAGTTCATTTTTCCTGAAAATATATGAACTATGAGGGAGGTAATGGGGATTCACTGCTGTTACCCATATCGAGAATGACTTTCCACTCGCCGTTTTCCTGTTGCTCCCATAGCAGGATGAATTTGCCTTTGGCGGGCTTTATTGCGCTGCTATCTTCCATATTTTTTGGCACAAACTTTGAAACAAAACTGCCACGGGTAAGTGCCCAGCTTCCATTCACGCGCACATCATCAATGACCACATCCATTTGTTCGATGTTTAAGTTTTGCCCGACCATAGCACCAAACTGTGCGATCGCTTCTTTACCAACAAAAGCAGGCAAAGTGTTGTGCATGCCAACTGCATCCTCGGCAAACACCTGCAGCCATTTCTCTGTCTCAGCATTCTTGAAAGGTGCGATGTAGCTGTTGAGCACAAGCTGTTCGAAGTCTGGAAGAGCGTCACTAGTTTTTTCAGCAGAACAGGCGCCCACAATTGTCATCAACAACAAAGGTAAGAATATTTTTTTCATCATTCGCTTAATTCCGTCATGCCTTTTCGCGACAGGTAACGTCTGATTGTGGCATGTTTTGATTTTGTGAGAGGGTAGTTGAAAAGGATCAAAGCACCCGGCAACCCGACAATCATTGGCAGAAACAGGGCGACAAAAACAAAGCCGCGCATCGCTTCTGCGGTATTTTCACCCATGGGGTTGAAGCCGAGTGCGCCGAGCAAAGGCATGGCCAGCCCGACACCAAAGGCCAATGCCATTTTCATGACGAAGTTATACATGGCCATGTAGAGAGCAGCATGATCCGAACCACCTTTCATCATGCCGTATTCAATCGTGTCAGCTGTGAGTGCCGGCGGCATGACCCAGATCACGGAAGTCATTGGCCCCGCAACACAGAAAATCATCAGCGCGTGCCAGAACACGCCCGGTGTCGCCAGTAAGTACAAAGGCAATATAGCAAGAAAACCAAAACCGCCGAGTACCAGTGCCCGGTGACGACCAATTTTGTCAGCAATCTTCAACCACACCGGCACAAAGGCAATACCAAGAATGTATTGCAATAAAACCAGTTTTAGAAAATCGGAACGTGGCAATTCGAGCAGATGGTGAAAGAGAAAGACAATTACTGTGTTGAAAATAGCGCCACCCAGCCACAGACTGAAAATACCACATAGAAAACGCAGAAAAGGTTTGTTTTTCGGTAGAATCTTCAGCGCTTTGAACAGGCTATTGTCCTGATTTTCGATGTAATGACCTTTCGGGGTAATCCAGACAGCCAGCAAAGTGGTGAGCGGAATCAGGATCAGTAGAGCGACAACATAAACGCCAAGTATGTCCCGAATAGAAGGGTCCGGCGAGGATAGAACGAGGATAGGCAGTACAGTTGCAATCAAAACACCCAGCATGCGACCGGTTTCGCGATAACTGTTGATACGGGTACGTTCGCTGTAATCGCGGGAAAGTTCTGCTCCCCAGCTTAGATAGGGGATCTGAACCAGGGTCCAGGCGATGTAAAACAGAAAGGCGGTGATACCCAGGTAGACTTTACCAATCTCCTCAGGTGGGCTGAGAAATGCGACAACGCCGATCATTAATAGAGGGGAACCAAACAGCAACCAGGGCTTACGTCTTCCCCATTTTGTTTTAGTGCGATCTGTTAAGTTACCAATAACCGGATCGGTAATCGCATCCCACATTCTGGCAATTAAAAAGATCCCGCCGATGGTGGCCAATTCGAGTCCGAGTTCGGCTGCATAGAAAGGGACGATATAAACGATAAGTGGCATTTCAAGCACGGCGATGGGCAGGCCGGGGCCTGCATAGGCAATAAGAGGTAGACGGCCCGTTTTCCTTTCTGACATAAAAGTTCGCCTTATGCTTGTTTAGTTTGTGTGCTGAGATATTGTTCTTTTATTTCACGCTTTTTCAATTTTCCTGAATCTTCGCGCGGCAGTGAGGTAACCTGTTCAAAAACCCTGGGTACTTTAAAACTGGCAATTCTTTCTTTCAAAAAACTGCTAATTAAATCAGCATCCAGTTTCCCATCACTTTCAATAAAGGCCACCAGTTTCTCACCGAACTCCTTATCCGGCACTCCGAAGACAGTGCAATCTTTTACACCGGGTATCGTAATGAGTTCATTTTCCACTTCTGCCGGGTAAATATTGACACCACCAGAAATAACCATGTCTGACTTGCGATCTGATATATAGAGAAAGCCATCCTCATTCAGATACCCTATATCGCCTGTAACAAGGTAGCCCTCCTGAACCAGGTCCTCTGTTTTGTCCTTAGCATTTTGATAGGATACGGAAGCTGTTGCTTCATGCTGAACGCAAATCAAACCTATTTCATTTGTGTCACACACACTGCCATCATCATGACGAATTTGTATAGATACGCCTGGTGCAGCACAACCGACAGAACCCTGATGTGCTAACCATTGCTCACTACTGCTACAGCAAATAATGCCCGTTTCTGTCATAGCATAATATTCGTAAATTACCGATCCCCACCATTCGATCATTTGTCGTTTTACTTCAGGTGGACACGGTGCTGCTCCGTGGGTGACATGGCTAAGAGAACCTAAATCGTATTTGCTTTTTATTTCAGCCGGTAAAGCTAACAATCGATTAAACATAGTCGGTACCATGTGCAAATGTGTAATTGCATGTAGCTCGATTAGTCGTAACAAATCTTCCGCATCAAACTTTGGCTGTAAAACCAGTAATCCGTTATTTTGAAGAACCATGCTCGCATAGCCATTCGGTGCTGAGTGGTAAAGCGGTCCTGTCATCACCGATCTGACAGGTTGCTTATTAAAACCCCATGCAAAACTTGTTCGTTCACCAATTTTCATAATGACTTCAGGCGGTATAGACCCGCGCACTACGGCTTTAGGGCGACCACTGGTACCGGAGGTGTAAAACAGCGGTGGACAAAAAAGTACAGGTTCTAATTCACAGGCTTTACTGTCGTCTAACCAGTCTTTCCATATCTTTATATTCTGCTCAGGCAACGCAAGCTCTTCAGCTATTGAATAAGCTTTCGAGATTTCTCCAGGTGTTGGCACAACAATTTGCACAAGATCCTTTATTACCTTTTTCAATTCGTCGGTCAGTAAATCTGAATGAACCATGACTGCTTTGGCTTTGCAGTCTTTAAGAATGTAATCAATTTCTGCTGCTTTCAAATGCCAGTTCACAGGCACGATTTCAAAAGATGCATAACGCGCTGCATCATGGAGAACAAAATAAGAAAAGTCGTTACGTAGAATTAACGCGACGGCATCGCCTTTTTGCAAGCCAGACTGCAACAAGCCACTAGCGACTTTTTTTCCCTGTAGGAACAGTTCATCAGCACTTAGTGTGCGATCACCAGCGATGAGAATATTTTTTTTGTCCGCTATCATTTTATACTGGATGCTGGTTTTCACCAGCATGACGCATTACAAGGAACGATCATTTATTAACATCAATAACAATACGACCGGTTATCTGGCCGGCCATCAGTTGATCGGCAAGCCCCCTGATATCGCTCATCGCTTCAATTCGATAAACTTCCTTTAATTGCTCCTGGTTAATTAAATCGGCCAGGTCTGCCCATGCGCGATTCCTTTTTTCCCGAGAGGCCATCACCGAATCAATACCTCGTAAAGTTACACCGCGTAATATGTATGGCATAACAGTTGTTGGCAGGTCGAAACCTCCTGCAAGCCCACAGGCCGCAACGACGCCTTCATATTTTGTCTGTGCGAGTACGGTCGCCAGCGTTTTTGATCCAACTGAATCCACTGCGGCTGCCCAGGTTTCCTTTTCCAGTGGTTTTGCATCTCGATCTAATTCGGCACGTTCAATTGTATCGCTGGCTCCGAGCGATATTAAGTAATCACGTGATTCAGCTTTGCCCGTCGCAGCAACGACTTCGTAACCCAATTTGGCCAATAACATAGTTGTCACTGAGCCCACACCGCCAGTGGCTCCAGTTACGATGACTTTTCCATCAGCAGGTAATACACCATGGTCTCTTATTGCATTGACGCAAAGCATCGCTGTATAACCCGCAGTGCCGATCGCCATAACCTGTTCTTCGCTAAAAGCATCAGGAATTCTAATCAGCCAGTCAGGGTTCAATCTTTGTTTTTGTGTATAGCCACCCCAATGGACTTCAGATAAACCAAAGCCATTAACCAGTACACGATCACCTGCTTTCCAATCAGAACTGGATGATTCGATCACTGTTCCTGCCAGGTCGATACCACAAACCATTGGTAACTTACGGCATATTTTTCCTTTGCCTGAAACAGCCAAACCGTCTTTATAATTCAATGTCGAATAAGCAATGTCGACAAGTACTTCTTCCGCTGGTAAGTCCGTCAGGGTTAATTGCTTAAAAGCTGTCGCAGGTTTGCCTTCACTATTCTCTTCGACTACAACTGCATTAAATGAATCACTCATATTCTTTTCTTCTCTATTTAATTTATTGATAAGACATTATTTTGCAAAGCATTCTGGCCACGTAGTATCAATTGATGGAAGCCATCAGCATCAATATTGGCACCGCATACGATCAAGGCCACACGTTTACCTCTGAGTTTTTCTCTTAAGGGACCAAATGCGGCAGCCGTTGATACGGCACCAGCTGGTTCAACTGCCAGTTTCATGTGGTCAAACAATATTGATGCGGCGGCGGCTATTTCATCGTCTGAAACAAGAACTACGTCATCGAGGAATTGTTGGCAAATTGAAAAACAATAAGGTGTTGTCATTGGTGGCGCGAGACTATCAGCAATCGTATTCAGATCACTTATAGTTTGAGCACTACCTGCTTTAAGACTCTGTGTCATCACAGCGGCACCAAGCGGTTCAACACCGTAGACCGTGCAGGAAGGATTAAGCAACTTGGTAATCGTCGCAATACCGGAGCACAAACCACCACCACCGATGGGTACAACGACCGCATCAAGATCGGCGACTGACTCAATTAACTCAAGACCACAGGTAGCCGTTGCTTCGGTCACACGCGGACCCTCAAAAGGATGAATAAAGGTGCGACCTTCGTTTTTAACAATCTCTTCAACCATGGCGAAGCCGGTCGGGCCATCTTTGGCCATAACGAGTTCCGCCCCAAGTGAACGCGCTGCCGCGATACGTGAGGGGTTTGCTGACGCCTGCATAACCACTTTTGCACTGACACCAATACATTTAGCTGCATAGGCAGCCGCGATCGCATGATTGCCTGCACTCATCGCGGTTATACCCGGAGCGCGCTGTTCTTCTGTTAATGCCAGCACATTATTTATCGCTGCTCTTGCCTTGAATGTGCCGGTGCGTTGAAATAACTCCAGCTTCAGGTGTATTTCGGAATCCTTGCCCAGTCGTGAGCTAACTGTATCACCAGACCAGTGAAATACCGGTGTCTGCCTGACATAAGGTGCAATGCGTTCAGCACAGGGCCTGATTTCCTCAAGTGTTGGCGCGATATGCGTCTCCGTTTCAGTCATTCGTCAAACCTCTCATTGCCTGCCGAATCACCTGTTCGGATCGTGTCCACACAGCATAGCGCCATTCTGGGTCATCTGGATAATGCGTTCTTAACATGTGTTGCTTAATTTGTTGTCCCAGCTCATTGCTTTCGTCTCCATTCATTGCCAGCCAATGATCGTCCAGCAGTGCCTGTAAATTATCGCGCATATCATAGGTACCGTATTCCAGTACTACCGATGTAACTTCAGCATCAGGTAAGGCCCGTAAATGTCCTTCTGTGGTGTGGCCGATGGCCGGATGAAATTTTTCACCGGTTTCTTTTATATCCTCCATCGGAGCAGTTAACCAATGTCCAAACCAGTTTCGTGCTCTGGCCAGTGCCTCGTCACTGTGCATTGAAACCACTGAACCATAAGC
>JABHFC010000340.1 GCA_018676275.1 Gammaproteobacteria bacterium
AAGGTTCTTCCGGACCGGCGACATAACCAAGAGTGGCATTAATCGCTGTTGTACCCGAGCTGAGTGTGTCTTTAATGGCACGGGAATCAATACTACGCATTCTTCTGACTGAAGATTTACCCACAGACTCATTTTGTTTGCCCTGACTCTGTGCCCATATATTTTGATTGGACATACCGCCGAGAGCATTAATCAGAATCATCTGCTTGAGATCTACAGCTTCTTTTGGAGTAGCAGCAAACACTGGCAACAGTGGTGATACTGTTAAAGCGGCCGATGTCATTTGGATAAACTGACGTCTGGACAAATGTTTATTCATTTCTTTATTTCCTGAAAATAAAAACAGAATAGATTATTGGTTGGCAGGTATTTTCATTTTATCTCTTTCTACGATAACGCCATTTTTGATTACGACATTTATTTTTTTCGCATTATCGATATTGGCAATAGGATCTGCGTCCAGTAGTACCATGTCCGCCAGTTTTCCTTCGCTGATGGAGCCCAATTCATCTTCCATACCCAGAAATCTGGCTGCATTAAGCGTTGCTATCTTGAGAACATCGCTAGTTGGTATACCGGCAGCGACTAACAGTTCCATTTCGCGATGGACTGCGGGTCCGCTACTTTGATCTGTACCCAGAGCTATCACCGCCCCGCCAGCATTAAGTTTTCTGAGATTCTCCTGTGCGATGGGAGTCATTATTTTCATCCACCATGTCCAGGTTCTTTCCCTGTATTCTGCACTGGTTTCGTTCTTTAGTTTTTTGATCTCATCTTTGGTAAGCACAGCCTGGTACAGTGCTTGATCAAGGTATTCAGGATGTTCAGCCAATCGACTATAGTTTTCGCCAATTGTTAAAGTGGTTGCCATGGGGATTTTTTTTGCAGCCATAAATCCTGGAAAACTTTCACTTATAGGTCCGGTTATGACGGGGTGAGACAAAGAGTCAATCCCGGCGAATATGGCCTGCTTTGCACGGAACTCGCTGGCAGTGTGCGCCGTCGCTCTTATGCCCTTATCATTGTAGTATCCAATAATATGTTCCATCAGGGGGAGGGGCAGTAAGGGAATCAAGGGACGTGCCCCCCAGCCTCTTTCTTCCAGCGTTAATTTAACGATATCAGGCTGATACTTTAGATGTTCTTCCAGCGAAGATTTTGCTTCCGGCCAGTCATCAACCAATGTTGCACCGGCACCGCTACCATGACTTCCGGGATAGGTGACAATGCCACCAGTGGCAAAGATTCGCGGACTTTGAATTCTACCTGCTCTTTCCTGATTTCTAAGTGCAAAAATAAATTCAGGGATGTTGCCGGAATCATAAACAGAGGTGACGCCGCTGTATAGATATCCATTCAAAGCCCGAGTACCTTTTTGCATATCTATACTTGCTTCCCGCAATCCATCTTTGGAAACTTTGACACCTCCGATAAGATGAATGTGAATATCCATTAAGCCCGGGATAAGGTATTTTCCTTTAGCATTAATAGTCTGTGCTTTTTTTCTTTCCGCGCCGGAAAACTTTCCTCTTCTGATTTCGCTAATGCGCTCTCCTGAAACCATAACGCTGGCATGTTCAATAGCAGGGCGTCCTGTGCCATCGATAAGCACTACATCTTCTATAAGCAGCTTACGATTTTCTGCATGTACAAAACAGGAAAAGAATATTAAAAATACAATTACAAAATTATTTTTTTGATTATTTGTTGTCATTGTTTATCTCTTTATAGAATTTCTCTGTGGATTAAATTATTTATTCATGTTTGAAGATAACACCATCTCGCATGACAAAACCAACGCCCAGTACGGCTTCAATATCATTGAGGGGGTTGCCCGGCATGGCAACTATATCGGCTGCTTTACCAGTTTCGAGAGAGCCAGTCTTTTTATCTATACCTGCAGCAATTGCCGCGTTAATGGTGCCTGCCATTATTGATTCCATTTCCGACATGCCAATGTTGACGTACTCTACAAATTCATTTGCATTCTCGCCGTGTGGAGACACACCGGAATCTGTTCCAAGAGCAATGTTAACGCCCATCTTGTAGGCCATGGCTCCCATGTCTTTGGGTTGTCGACCAAGTCGTAGTAATTTATCCATTATGGGTTTGGGTAAATGACCGAAAGGACCTTTCTTCATTTTCTCAGGTGTGTCACCAACCGCGGTAATTGGATAGATCGTCGGTATCATCCATGCACCGGTTTTTACAAATAATTTCATCGTGCCTTTATCAGCCCACATCGCATGTTCAATGGAATCGAAACCAGCGCGCAGTGCGGCTTCAATACCTTCTTTTGCGTGTGCATGAGCAGTCACTTTACGACCAAGATTATGTGCCGTTTCGACTATAGCCTTCAATTCATCGTCGGTTAACTGCTGACCGGTTCCTGCTGCGGTTTCGCTTAAGACACCTCCGGTCGCAGTTACCTTTATCACGTCAGCGCCACGTTTTACCTGCCTTCTTACTGCCGCGCGACAGGAATCCGGACCATCACAGGTAGCTGTCGAAGGTATAACATCGAGAACTTCCTGGCGAAAGCCATGTACATCACCATGTCCACCAGTTGCAGTTATAGCTTCACCGGCAACCAGTATTCTCGGTCCTGGAACCTTACCGGCTTTGATGGCATCGCGCAGTGCGAATATGGAATCGCCTCGCGAACCCAGATCACGTATTGTGGTAAAGCCGGCATTCATGGTGCGTAGCGCATACATTGCACCTGTCAGAGCATTGTCCGCGTCTCCCATGGTAACCGTGTCCAACTTGGCACCCTGACGGTATTCTTTACTGATATGAACATGCAGGTCAATGAAACCGGGCATAACAAACTGGTTTTTTAAATCGATAATGGTCTCATTACTATCATTGCCTTCGACCTGGCTTTTGTTCAGGTAACCTGCGTGAATGCTATCGACCTTTCCGTTTCGCACCACAACAGTCTGTTTATTCAACGGCTGTTTACCCGGTACGGCAAGCAAGGTGCCGGCGTGGATAATTAATGTTTCCGCACTAATCGCGTGTGGAAAGTTTTGCTTTGCACTTGCAGTATTGGAAAATATTAACCCGAAAACTGGTAACAGCAGGCTTAAGTAAACACTTCTATCAGGCAGTGTTCTCATTGCGGTTTTTATATTCATGAAATCTTATCTCTATTTAATATCGGTAAAGACATGTTTAGCCTTTTCCAGTGTGGGTTCTTTCCAGTTAGGGAATCTACTTTTAAAAATATCATCCCGACCATAATATTTTTCAAGCAAAATCCCTTTTGCTGAACCGCCGTTCCATACATCATATTTACTATCGCTGTATTTAGTAAAAAATGCAGTTAATCTCTTATCAAGAGAGTCACGTGTTTTCGCATAGGCCGGGTCATCGATTAGATTTATTTTTTCATCTGGGTCATTGTTCAAATCATACAAGGTATTAGGTTCTTCTTCATCGTCCAGTCTTTTCATGTATTTCCATTTTGATGTGCGAATAACCCTAACCGTAACAAATTCGAAAAACGCTGCATCATCCCAGTTTTTTATACTATTGCCCTGAAGAAAAGGCATAAAACTTTTGCCCGGAGAATTGGCAATAGTTTTATCTTTCATGCCGGCATATTCGAGTAGTGTCGGGAACAGATCATATTGATTAATAATTTTGTCGCTCTTTACACCTGCTTTAATCTTACCCGGATGGCTCAGGATAAGTGGTATTTGCATATTGATGTTATGGGCGGTAAACGGGAATGACCAGGAGGTGTTTCCAAACAATCCGTTATGACCATACGAGGCTCCCTGATCAGAGGTATAAATTACAATTGTATTGTCATCAATACCAAGTTTTTTTAGTGTTTCCATTATTGTGCCAACACCATCATCAACCATAGTGGTTTCGGATGCGGCATTTATCATTGCGGTTTTGTTATTTAGCGCTTCAATGGCCTTCCATGCAGTTGTACCTTCTTTCAACATAAGGTTTGAAGGTCCTCTTAAACCTTGTGCCCAGTTTTTCAAGTAGGGGTGAACACTTTCCTGGGGCATCGAAGGTGTATGGTTTTTATAATAATCCGCATGTCTGTTACGTGGTTCCATTGTCACAGTCGGAGGCAGGTTATATGGCCCATTGTAGGCAAGGTATAAAAAGAAGGGCTTATCCTTTTTTTGTTGCGATAGATATTCAACAGCTTTCTTTGTCCAGAAATCCGTCAGATGCTCAGCGACTTCATATTGCTTACCATTATCTATTACTGTTTGGTCATAAAAAGTAGTGGTATGCCCGGACGGGAAAGTCACCCAGTATTGAAAACCTATTTGTGGTTTTTGCGGCATTCCCAGGTGATATTTGCCTACCAGAGCGGTGTTATAACCGGCTTCAGAAAATGTCTGAGGTATGTTGCGAAACTCTTCTATACCTGACCAGTTTGGGACATTTATATCTGATGGCAAGGCAACATGAATACCGGTTTGTGAGGGCATCAGACCTGTTAGCAGGGTTGCTCTCGTTGGTGAGCAAACACCATTAACAGAAAATGCCTGGTTGAACTGAACACCATGCTCAGCCAGTCTATCGATATTCGGTGTTTTTATTTCTGCATTACCATAAGTTCCGATCAAAGAATGACTTTGATTATCAGAAACGATTAACACAATATTTGGTCTGGAGTTTGTTGCAAACAGAGATGAAGAGAAAAAAACTAGAGTAAAGAGGGCAGCGATTACAGCTCTTTTTTTAATTGGCATAATATTTAATAAAGTAGAAATATAAGCTCCTTCACTGAAAGCTGTAAGTTGGTATAAACCGGGTACAACATCATGAATGTTGTACCCGGTATAGTGTTACAAATATACGGTAGTGTTGTATTTTGCTTGCGAGGAATTAAAAATCCTTATCAAAACTAATACCAAAAGTCCGGGGTCGTTCAATGAAATTCAAACCCGGATCCAGTCGGAAAGTACCATCTTCAAATACATGGGAAGGTCCTCTTTCATCAAAGACATTATCCAGGAATAAAGACGCGCTCCAGTCATCCGCTTCTATGCCTAAACGTAAATCAACAATCACGTAGTCTCCCTGCTTGTTATAGGAGCTGTTAGGTGTTGTTGTCGGTACCAATGTATTGATATCGAGCAGGAAAGGATTGAAGTCTGCAGCGCTTTCACCTGTGTAATTCGCATTCAGGTAGACATAGCCACGTACACCTCCAAACCAGGGAAACTGTTGGCCATATTCCGCAGACGTGTTGAAGGTCCAGTCGGCAACATCAGGTAGAGCATCTCCATCAAGACCGGAACGACTCAAGGTAGAACTCGCTCTGTTTGCCGGTGCATCAGCCGTCAGTTTTGCGTCAACATAGCTCAGGGCTGCGGTAATACGAAAATCATCCGCGACATCGAGCGCACTTTCAATCTCAAAGCCGGTTGCCTCTGCACTGTCAGCATTTAATAAAAAGCCAAACAAACCGGTAGCAGATCTACCACCGAGGACAATATCTTCCCAATCGATGTAATAAACAGCAGCGTTAAGAGTCAGACGGCGATCCAGCCATTGCGAATGAATACCCAACTCATAGCTATCCAGACTATCGGATTTGAATGCTTCGGGAACACCGACATTACTTGGGTCAGTTAAGGCGATGGAGGAAGTATTCTGGTTTGCACCACCGGGACGGTAGCCCTGCGAAAATGAAGCATACACCAGCATATCATCACTGACGTCGTAGCCGATATGAGCTTTGAAAATAGCACCATCATCTGAGCCACGTGTCACATTTCTCTGGAATGGAAGATTTCTACCTGGTGTACCTGATGGCAGACCAATCCCGGGGATATTAACTCTGTTTACAACTTCGCTACCGCTTTCAACATCGTAATACCTGACACCGGCTGTTAGCGCCAGCCTGTCGTTTACATGCCAAGTGGCTTCTCCATAAACGGCCTTTTGTAGCAATGAAGAATTCACCGTGCGTCGGAACAAAAATATTGTATCGTCGGCAACATTACCATCAGCTCCGGGATACTGAACTCGACTGTCTACAAATGCGTTGCGGTCGGAGTAAAAAGCACCGACAGTCCAGTCGACGACATTGTCACCTGAGGATGAAAGGCGAAATTCGTGACTAACAGCTTGCAAAGGTTCAGGTTGTGTTGATAGGACGGGTGGAAAGGGGATACCCGTGAAACCGTTATGAAAACGATATACCGCATTTCGATCGAACCAGGAACCGGAATACATGGCTTCCGCCCAGTCAAACGAGTATTCCAGCTTAAAGTTGTATAAGACCTGTTCATCATTGTAGGGTTCATTGGACAAGACATCAGTTTGTGGGTTGTCCTTATCAATGCTTGGGTTGTAGTGAAAGCCGCCACCGACATTCTGATCCTGGTAATAGATCGCGCCTGTTAGAGCAAGACGGTCGGTCGGTGTCCAACGTAAAATTACGCGGCCACCTTCAGTATCAACATCATTAATATCGCTTTTACCCACAGCAACATTATCAATAAAGCCTGGGTCATCCCGCTTGAATGCAACTACACGCAAGGCAAGTTGATCCTTTATTATTGGCACGTTAACCATACCATTAACCTGATAACCTTCATCGCCATAGCGAACGGAAGAACCTTCAACACTGATTTTTCCTTCAAACTCTTCTGCATTCGGTTTATTGGTAATAAACCTGATTGTACCGCCCATTGAACCACCACCATATAATGTTCCTTGTGGGCCTTTCAATACTTCCACTCGTTGTAGATCAAAGGGTTTTAACTCAGGAGAACGTATACCTGCATCGTTTGTTGTACCCGGAGCACCTACTACAAGTGCATCATCAAAATACACGCCGACCTGTGGTTCACCGGGACTGGCAATACCGCGAATAATCGGGCGGGTTGATCCAGGACCATTATCTCGAATAGTTAAGCCTGGTACTGAACCGACGAAGTCTGCGAAATCATCTGCGCCAATTCTTTCCAGACCTTCACTGGTCAAGGCTGATATAGCGATTGGTGTATCCTGTAAAGTGGTCTCTCGTTTCAGAGCGGTAACAACAACTTCTTCAATGGCTTTTTGTGCAGAGACGCCATAACTGAAAAATACAGCGGCCAGTGCAATTAAAATAGATTTACGATTTGCTTTAGATGTGAATTTTAAAAACATACTACCTCTCCCTTGAGTGTATTGACTGATGACTGAAAGCGATAAGCTTACCATTTATCAGTATTTAATTATGGCCAACTAAGCTTTGCTTTGCGAATTTTTTATTAGGGCAAAAGCCAAAATAAGAGGGTGAGATTTTTGCAGTCAAACAAAGATACCGGTTAATCAATATAATGTTTAATAACAATAACTTGCGTAATATTTTTTAATTAGCACCAGCAAGAGAAACCAACAGGCTTTGCCTTTCATATATAAGGTTTGGAATTGGCATAATTCTTGTTTCCGGCGAGATACGAGTATGTATATACAAGATAAGATAAAATCCTGTTTACTTTTCAGCATAGAATTAACAGGAATGAAGAAAATGATCGAACAAAGCCGTATGGAAAGTTAAGCGTAATGAGCAAACAGGTTTCTTTATCATTTAGTCATTTCGGCTTCTTTGTTTCTGATCTGGAAAAGATGAAGCTTTTTTATTCCGAAGTAATGGGATTTTTTATTACCGACGAGGGCCAGTTTCCTGATGGACAATCGCTTGTGTTTTTGAGTCGTGATCCAACTGAACATCATCAACTGGTTTTAATAGCGGGCTGTCCAAAAAATCATTCTTTTAATCGTATTAACCAGATTTCCTTCTTTGTTAATGATTTGGAGGAACTCAGAAGCTTTTTTTTCGCCATCGAAAATGAAACTGTAACTGACTTACAAGCCATCACCCATGGCAATGCCTGGTCAATCTATTTTCGAGATCCAGAGGGGAATCGAATTGAGGTGTATACGCATACACCCTGGTATGTCAGTCAACCTTTGCGGGAACCCATAGACTTACGTCTTGAAGTAGAGGCAATTCATAAACATACAGAAGACCTTTGCAGAACTTTGCCTGGGTTTCAGTCGCGAGACAATTGGTTTCAGACAATGAAAACATTAATGCACTCAGAGCAGGATAAATAATGGTTCGATCAAAAGATGGCCAACAATCTTTGTATTTCGATTATCGGGAATATGATTTCGAAAAGCCGGAAGAACTGCAGGGTAAAAGCAGCCAACATTCGGTAGTTATTGTTGGAGCAGGTCCGGTTGGTCTGACAGCGGCGCTGGAACTGGCACGGCACGGCATAAAGTCAGTACTGCTGGATGATAAAAACACTGTAAATGAAGGTAGCCGTGCTATCTGTATCGCCAGGCATAGTATGGAATGCCTGCATCAACTTGGTTTAGCAAAAAAGTTTGAAGATAAATCTTTGCCATGGACTCACGGCAGTTCATTCTATCGTGATCGACTCGTATATCGATTAGAGATGCCTCATTCTGAGGCCGATAAGTATTACCCGATGTACAATTTACAGCAGCAATACATAGAACAATTATTGCTCGATGAGGTAATCGCCAATGGACTGATTGAATTGCGTTGGCAAAGCAAGGTCTGCGATGTCGAGCAAAATGAAGATGCCGTAAGTTTGCGTGTTGAAACACCGGCGGGGGACTATTCAATAAGAAGTGATTATGTTTTGGCTGCCGATGGTGCGCGGAGCATAGTCAGGCACCAGTTGGGATTGAAGCTGGAAGGTGATGCTTATGAAGGGCGCTATGTCATTGCTGATATCCAGATGAAGTCTGATTACCCCACTGAGCGGCGGGCATTTTTTGATCCTTCATCGAACCCCG
>JABHFC010000341.1 GCA_018676275.1 Gammaproteobacteria bacterium
CAAGGCTAATCCCTTTATAGATTTATAAAAAGCCCCGCTTCGGCGGGGCTTTTTTTTGTCTGAAATAAAATGTCGCATCGCTCACGTTCTCGACCTTAACCCTTCATCGTAATTTAGAGCAGGATAATAGCTAAGCAGCTGTACTAAGTCTTTGGTCTTGAATAGTATTAATCACATGAAACGATCTACCTTAATCATGTTGGTCGATGCGCTCTCCTTTATCGGCTTCATCATGCTCACATCGACCGGCATCTTGTTACACTTCCTGTTACCACCCGGCAGTGGTATGCAATCGAGCATCTGGGATCTTAACCGGCATCAATGGGGCGATATCCATTTTTATATCGCCGTCATCTTTTTCTTCGTACTTGCCACACATCTGCTGTTACACCGTCATATCATTATGAATATGGTCAAGGGACAGGACCGCAAGGAGGCCAGGTTTCGACTCGGTCTGGGTCTGACTGGTCTGATCGTGATACTAATGCTGGCATCTGCTCCATTGATAAGTCCACAGCAATCAGGGCAGGAATCTAATCGACAGCATCAAGGCAATATCGATAAACGATAAACATCTTTTCACTATCTACCTTTGCTTATCGCTTAGCTGCTTTCCCCTTCCATCCCCTGATTAATTCGACTCCTCTCTTTATTCTTTATATTTGCATCTTTCTTGTCATTTTCAGATGAATAATTAGCCGCATTCAAGCAATGCAGCTTTTTATAATTTGGAGATAAGCCAGTGAATCAAAAATTTACCTTAAGTGTGATACCACTTGTCCTGTTGTTGGGTGCCTGTGCATCCAGTGACAAGAAGCCACGAAATATCGATGAATACCTCGCCGTGCAGGTTAGCAATGACAATATCAAGCATTTCTCCTACAGCGCAGAAGTATCTGCACCCAGTGATGGAGGTAGTAAGGCTGGTAAAAGCGGAAATAGAGGTGGAAGTCGCGGTGGTATGGGCGGTGGCCGTGGTGGAGGTCGTGGCGGCATGAAGGGCGGTAGTGAACGTCCTGATCCCGAGCAAATGCAAAAGAAAATGGAAAAGCAATTTGATCAGCGCCTGGCTGAGAAACTGGAAGAGCTTCAATACTGCCATGAAGGATTCGAAATACTGGATAAATCCGTAGGCAGAGGATATGGGCAATACAGAGGTAAGTGCAACGAGCTTGCCAATAAAGAAGATATTAAGAAATTTAAAACCGAACAACCTGGCGCCAAACAACAAGCCAGTTGATAGAAAAAAACAAGAAATTATTTCTCAACTTATGGAGATAAGAAAACATGCTTACACGAAAATATACAATGACAACAATCACCCTTTTGCTGGTAATGAGTTTTATCTCATCGACAGCAAATGCGCAAAAAAGACCAAACCATAAAAGAAAAAACATCGCGCACAAAGTAATAAAGCAAAACCATGCGCCCAACAGATATTATCCGGTAGGTCACAAGCTACGCATATTACCGGCTGGCTATTTCAGTTTGCATGTAGGTGGGATTGGCTACTTCTATCACAGTGGTGTCTACTACAAGAAAAGAGGAGCTGATTACTTTGTAGTAAGAGCCCCGATTGGTGCCATTTTGCATACGCTTCCCATCGGCTATCGGATGATTCATATAGGCGGCCACCCTTATTACTACGCAAGTGGCGTTTATTATATTTGGGATAATATTAATAGAGCCTATGTGGTAGTTGAGCGCCCTGCTAATCAAACACCGGAAGTATCAACAGCGAACAATGACGAAAGTCATGACAGCTTTGTTTATCCCGCCGCAGGTCAAAGCCCGCAACAAACCAGCCAGGATAGATATGAATGCTATCTCTGGTCAGCTGAGCAATCGGGTTATGATCCGAGTAAAGACGACTCCGGAAACTTCTCAAATTATCGTAGAGCTATGGAAGCCTGTCTTGAAGGACGCAACTATACGGTTAAATAGTTAGTTGTAATTTTCCCGCTGGAGGAAATCAAATTGTGAAGCTGTAGTCTGCTCAAAGGTTTATAGTGAAAAATCATTTTATGGTATAAGGGTTGGGATGCGTACTAGACCACTTGTTTTCATAGCCAGTCTATTGTTATTTCAACAGGCTTTCTGTTCGGATTGGCAACACTATGGCGGTGATGCTGGAGGTAAACGCTATTCAAGACTGCAACAAATTAATCCGGAAAATGTAAATGATTTGGATATCGCCTGGCAATACCGTACGGGCGAACTTGGTGATGGCTATAAAAGCGGCGACAAGCTCACGTTTGAAGCAACCCCGGTATTATGGAATCGCACTCTTTATATCAGCACCGCATTTAATAAAGTCATCGCACTTGATGCCGTATCCGGTAAAGAACGCTGGCGCTATGATGCACAAATCCCCAAAGAATTAGGATACGCCGAAGTGGCATCAAGAGGCGTAACGCTTTGGCATTCACAGGAAAGCAACGATGGCCCGTGCTCTCATAGAGTTATGCTCGGCACACTCAGTGGACAACTACATGTGCTTGATGCAGAAACTGGCAAAGTTTGTGACGATTTTGCTGATAAGGGCATAGTAGACCTGACCAAAGAAATACATTTTACAGAAGCCGGTGAGTATACGATCACATCACCACCTGTCGTTTATGGTGATTTGATTATTGTCGGTTCCGCCATTGGCGATAACCGCGGTGTAGAACTCGAACGCGGTATAGTTCGAGCCATCAATGCGCGTAGTGGTTCGATTGTCTGGGCATGGGATCCGATACCAGTCAACCCGGACAATCCAATGTACGATTCATGGCAAGCCGGATCGGCAGAGCGTAACGGTGGTGCAAATGCATGGGCTCCCCTGTCCATCGATACAGAAAATGGATTAGTCTTCATTCCCACTTCCTCACCCAGTCCTGATTTTTATGGTGGTGAACGTAAAGGCAATAATAATTATGCCAATTCACTGGTTGCACTAAATGCACTTACCGGTCAGGTCGTCTGGCATTACCAATTAGTCCATCATGATGTGTGGGACTATGACGTCGCATCACAACCGGTATTATTTGAATTCAAGAAAGGCGATAAACACATACCGGCAGTTGTACAGGCTACAAAGTCAGGTATGTTATTTGTATTTAATCGCCTGACGGGCGAAGCCTTGATTCCAATTGAAGAACGCCCAGTACCACAAAACGGTGCACCCGGCGAAGCACTCTCACCCACGCAACCCTTTTCGGCCTTACCCTCGCTGGTAAACAATGCCAGACTTGAACCCGATGATGCCTGGGGCATGATGTATTTTGATAGCAAAGGCTGTCGTAAGATTATTGAAAGCTGGCGTTCCGATGGTATTTACACACCACCAACGCTTCAGGGTTCCATCATGTACCCGGGCAATGCCGGTGGTGCAAACTGGGGTGGTGTCTCTGTTGACGAACAACGACAAATTGTTATCGCAAATGTCATGCAGCTGCCTTTCCTGGTGAAATTGATTGAGCGGGAAAAGGCTAAAGAAATTTACGAAGGCGGCGAATACGAGGACTTTTCCTGGTCAAGAATGGAAGGCACACCTTACATGATGATTCGTCGGCCCTTTTTGTCGATACTTGATGTCCCCTGTGTTTCACCACCCTGGGGAAAACTGGTAGCAATGGATTTGAAACGTGGAGAAATCGCCTGGGATGTTCCGCTGGGAACGATTGAAGATCTCGCCCCGGCTATGGTTCCAAATTTAGAATTGGGTGTACCCGGTATGGGTGGTCCAATCACAACCGCCAGTGGTCTTGTATTCATCGCTGCGGCAACCGATGATTATTTACGCGCCTTTGACACCAGCTCAGGTGAAGAATTATGGAAAGGAAGATTACCAGCAGGCGGTCAGGCAACGCCCATGACCTATGAAATCGATGGGCGACAGTATGTTGTTATCGCCGCTGGTGGGCATGGTGGCATGGGAACGAAAAATGGTGATTATCTTGTCGCATTCGCATTGGCAGACTGAGTACAAAAACATTTTGTAATAGCAAACCGGAGGATATTATGAATAGTTATTGGAATAGTAGAAGCTTAACCGCACTCATACTTATCACTCTGACCTGCAATGCTTTAGCAGAAGAAGTTCTTATAGAAGCACAGGGTCGCCCTTTAACCAAATCAGAATACCCCCCTAAGATTGAAAGAACTGAGAATACGTCAAAACTTGCGGAATCCAAATTTTTCAATGCACATTTAAAAAAATTGATCCGCTTTGAACAAGATAAAACTTTAATTAGTACTGACGGACGAATTGGAGTCAATAGTGACAATGGATGGACGACTGTTTTTGTCATTGGTATAAACGATAAATTCAGACCAACAATTGACGACCATGGCAGTACTGAATATCAACTAGTAAAAATTGGTGATAAATCAGTAACTATTCGTTACAAATCAGAATTTAATCACAACTCTTTTGGTAAAAACCTGATCACTATCGATGAAGGTACGTTTGAAGCCGCTTATAAAGAATAATTCTTTCATCCAAACTCCGATATTAAGCCCTATTTATTTCAAAAACCTTATTAGAAGGCAGACGAACAAGCGTTATATCAATAATAGTTGTTTTGAAGCTTTCTAATATTGTTTTGACCTGAGTGCTATCCAGCCGCATATTCAAAGGTACATAAGCAATATCATCAGACTCAGGTTCAGTGCCGGTTATTTCAATATCACAGGCTGCAATGTTCGACAGCAAATCTCGCCAATTTTTACTCCTTTTAATGAAATTAACTGTGCGAAGATAAAAAGTAATGGTTCCTTTATCCTGCGTATTAGCGTGGCGGTCTTCGATCATTCTTTCCAGTCTTTTTTGACTCTTGTCCATCCTCGTTGACTCGAAAGTAACATCAAAGTGTTCAACACCATTACCAAACTGATCACGTATACGAAAGATAAGCTGTGAATGCCCTTCATATTGAGATTGCTTGTTCCATTCAGCAAGGTTGTTGTCTAACCTGCCTGCTCTTTCCAGGGTTTTATCTTTTTCATTATCAAACCTCTCTACTGCTCTCTGATAGGCACTAACACGGTAAGGTGTGTTTAAAGCAGTTCGAATTAAGGGCATGACCGAAGTACGGTTAAGCTTGCCTGAGACAATACCTATGTCATCACCAAAATGCGCTGTCTCATAAGCAATAGCAAAAGGAATCGCCTGTCGCTTACTACTCAGGTAGCTTAGATCATAGTCATAATACATATCACTGATCTCTTTATTCTCCAGACGCTTCTTAGTCAACACTTTCAACCATCTCACGCTTAGTGTGTAGGCTTTCGGACTGGGGTTTACCGGGATGTAATTAAAATTCAGGTTACTGGCACTGGTACGTACCGTGTTATCCGATGAGTCTTCCTTTACATAACGTATAGGTACAAGATGCAACATAGCAAGAGTCTGTGATCCAATGATATTGAATTCCTGTACGTGGTAGTCGTGATAGATATCATTACCCGGCTTCAGAAAATGCAGATGCAAGTCCAGTGTTTTCCAACTACCGAATTCCAGCTCATGCAATACTTTTGTACCCACTCCAGTACCTTGCGTCAGTGAGTTCTTCCATCGTGATAACTGCCCCTGCCCCACATGCGCAAGACCACTACCAAAATTTGCACCTGCGAGATGAACAAGGTTGATAATGGGACAAGGCTTTGGACTGAATTTCTTAATCCAGTTACGCACAACCAATGCGCCGGTACTGTGGATAATGACGTGAAAACCAGATTCAAGCAGATGCGGATATTCTTCATTTAAAGCGATGTTCATAGCAAAGCTAACATCATCCAGCCTGATGCCATCATTTAAAGATATCCAGCGACTAAGATTCAGCTCTTTGACATTGTTCCTGCCAAACAACTTTCGTAACTGCGCAGGCAGCGAGCCGTAGATCTTATCGACGGTCTTATCCTTGCCTTCCGTGCTATATCCATGAATAAGTAATATCGGTTCCATTAATATCTCCTTTTATACTTGTCATTCCCGTACCCCTTCGGGCATAAATTCCGATGGTAACTCAGTAAAACAATCCTCGCTTTCAGCGAAGCTATCTAAAACAGGCCAAATTCACCCAAAGCGGTGAATAAAACGCTATATTTTTATCAGTTTTTATAAATTAAGCATTCTTTTAGCAAATTATAGTACAAGTAGAATTGTCGTCGATATAATGCGCCAACGTGATTGAGGATCACTCTTCTTCTGGTACAGGATATGTAATGAAGTTACTCAGTTTTGATATAGAGATATCCGATGTTTTCGACATGAAACCTGGCGAAGACATGGAGCAATATGCGCCCTTCCATATTTCAGTCGCCGCAACAGCCATACACAATGGCGATGAGAAGATCTGGTATTCCGAAGATGAACAAGCCAAACCTGCACTTAACCTCAACCAAAAACGCGCCCACGAACTGCTCGAATACCTCGATGAGATGCAACAACAGGATTACATGGTCTGTGCATGGAATGGATTAAGTTTTGACCTGAAATGGATCGGACACCAGGCCAATGACATGGCTCTTGCTGCAAAGATAGCACTAAAGAGCTACGACCCGATGTTCCAGTTCTTCAACATTGCAGGCTTCCCCGTCGGTCTCGCAAAAGTTGCCCAATCAATGGGTGTTACCCAGGAAAAACTAATGGATGGCGCCGACGCCCCCCAACAATGGAAAGATGGTAATCATCAACTTGTAATGGATTACTGTCTCGGTGATTGCCAGATGACCAACCAGATCATTCTCGCCATTCAGGAAGCCAAAGCAGTTAAGTGGGTTACAGCCAGGGGCAAGACTAGTTCAAAGCCGATGCCATACCTTAAGAAAGTGGAAGACGTGATAAAAGATCCAGAACCCGACCAGTCGTGGATGGATACACCGATGCCGAAAGCAAAGTATTATCAATGGCTTGAGGACGCTACTAATACTGGATAACCCTACTTGACAACTAGCTTGTCAATATTATAATGACAATCAGATTGTCAATTAATGTAGGGATGTTATGCCAAAATTTACAGATAGTGAGTCATATCAGGTTATCTGGCTGACACGCAGGCTTTTTCGGGCTCTGGCTCAAAAATCAAACGAGAATATTGTTGATCTGGGTATTACATCCGCTGACAGGGCTGTGATCGAGTTTCTCTATCCTGATAAGAAGTTTTCAGTTCCTGCAATCGCGGAGAAATTCAAAGTATCAAGGCAACATATTCAGGTAACGGTCAATTCACTCCTGGAAAATGGTTTGCTTGTAACTAAAGACAACCCAAGACATAAGCGTTCCCCACACATATCGTTAAACGCAAAAGGTCGCGAGATTTTTAGTGTGGTTCTGGAGAAAGACGAAGAAGCGGTCAAATCATTATTTTCTCATCTTTCAAAAAAAGACATACAGATAACCCGACAATCACTTCAATCCTTATTAAATAAACTAACTTGAGAGTAAACACTATGTCCAATTTTACGCAGAAAAATATTATATTTGTATCTTGTCTTTTCTTTGTGGCTTCGGTCTTCGGCTTATGGTCGTGGAATACAATCGCGGAATTGTTTAGTCTACCGGAAGCGCAATACAAGCATGCATTGGCTGCCTTTTTTCTGGTGGCACTTCTACGTCTGGGGCTTTTTGCGCCTGACCATCGCGTGGTTAATCGTTTATTTGGAGAGAAATGTGTCCATCCAGATCATTGATTACCGGCCACCCAAAATTGCACAAGTGTTCCTGTTGGCTGCGGCCCTGCTCCACTGGGCAACGCCACTGAACGAGCCACTGCTTTATTCTAATCCCATGCTTGCTGCCATATTGGGGGTGGTAGCGTTTTCAATAATGATGTGGGCCTGGTGCTTATTCAGAAAACATGAAATAGCCATTTGCCCAACGGCGAGAACTGATGGACTGATAATGAGTGGGATATACGGCTTGTCTCGAAACCCGATGTATTTGGGTGTGATTGGAATGTTACTGGCTATTGCTATATACGTAGGCACTTTTCCATTCTATTTTGCCTGCCTTGCCTATTTTATTGTTATTAACTTTATTTTTTGTCCGTATGAAGAAAATAAACTATCGAAGACATTTGGTGAACCCTATAATTCTTATAGAATTAAAGTAAGACGTTGGCTTTGAATCCTTAAATGGCTTTCGTTCATTCATTTATTTATTCGATTTATTAAACTTATGGAGAATCACTATGCAAGACCTGCCTCATCATTATCACGTTAAGGCGGATGCCAGTTCGGAAGGCGACGTAAGTCTTTCGGCGGACAATTTACCAACGCTGCTTTCGGCTCCACCAGCGGAGTTTGGTGGCCCCGGTGATCGTTGGTCGCCGGAGTCGTTACTGGTTGCGGCCATTGCAGATTGTTTTATTCTCACTTTTCGCGCCATCGCCAGAGGATCGAAGTTATCCTGGCTATCTCTGAGTTGTGAAGTCGAAGGCACACTTGAACGTGTAGAGAAAACAACAAGTTTTACCGAGTACAAGATCAAGGCCACGCTAAATGTACCTGCTGATACCGATGAGCAGCGAGCACAGCGTGTGCTTGAGAAAGCCGAGGTAGGCTGTCTGATCACAAATTCCCTGTCTGGCACGACACACCTCGAAGCAGTAGTGTTAGTCGAATCATCCTGAACAACTTAATATTCAATTGTTATAGACAATTCTATGCGCAATCTAATTCTGCTGTTTTTACTACTAATAACCTGGCCTGTAATGGCTGTTGTAAACGAAAAACAAATTGATTACACATATTATGTCGTAAGCGCCGATCCCTCCCGATTGTTGGTAGATTTATTGAACACTGCATCGCCTATCCGAAATAACGGCAAACTATTTTTTGGATACACCGAATGGAATATAAGTTGGAACTATCGTTGGCATGAAAAATCGAACGGAAGATGCAAACTTACCGCGGTAACAACAAATTTTTCAGCTAATATCCAGCTACCAAAACTGCGCGGCGGCAATACTACGCAAAGAAAACGATTTGATAAGTTTTTGCCCGCACTTCGTACTCATGAGTTGGGGCATTACAAGATTGGTAAAGAAGCTGCGACGACGATTGACAAAAAGATAAACGCTTTACCCGAAATGAAAAGTTGTAAAAAGTTGGGGACTACTGCGAATAAAATGGGAGATCGGATACTGGATGAATACAGAAAGAAGGAGAAACAGTATGACGCATCAACCTCCCATGGCAAGTCACAGGGAGCGTGGCTGGAAAATTAGCCTGTCCATCCAAGCCCGGCAGAAATACAATTAATTGAGAGCAGTAAGGGAATCAAGTCTTCCTGATTTCCACTCTTTCTAAATCGCTGTACCAATTCAACCTGTTCCTTGCCTACCTGGTTTAATATATGTCCTCTTCGTTTTAATTTACGAGAAAACTTGGGAAAACGTTCTGTCAGGTCATCATTGTCAGTAATTTTTAGAACCATAGCCAGAGACAACTGGTATTCCTGTTCTACCTTGCTGAATACCGTATCTCTTATTTCCTTGTTGTCCACCTGCTCTGCGTAGCTACGAGCGACTTCCAAATCGACAAATGCCAGAGACTTTTCTGCTTCGTCCATGACCAGGCGGAACAAACGTGATTTTTCAAACATCTGTTTTAGTAATGCTTCGCCCTCTTCGGCTCTTACCTTGATAAACCCTTCTATCGCAGTACCGATGCCATACCAGGCAGGGACATGATGACGGTTTTGGGTCCAGGCAAAGACCCAGGGGATGGCGCGTAAGTCATCGAGACTGTTCGCACCGAATCGCTTGGCCGGTCTTGAACCGATCTTCATCATTGCCAGTTCTTCTACCGGGCTGGCAGCGTTGTAATAGTCCATCAGACCTTCGGTTTCTGCGAATTCTCTATACTTTGTATAAGCGATGTTCGACAGAGCTTCCATAGCCTGGTCGAATTCCGGGTTTGGGCTTAGTTCTGTTTCATCCAGTGATTTTAATGAATGTTCAAACA
>JABHFC010000342.1 GCA_018676275.1 Gammaproteobacteria bacterium
GCACAATCCGAAAACCTGTATACGCTGTCCAGCTTTTGTCAGACAGCAATAATCACTCTTATCCTGAAAAGTATTTGACTCCATATTCAGAGGCAAAAACATGACACAGATGCACTCCATTGCACCCTACCTCCAGACAAGCGAGAGTCCATCGAATGCATGGCGGGCATATAACTCGACTGACATGGCGGAGATCAATGACGTGGTCTCAAACCTGATTTGTGAACACAGCATGGAACTTGCCAAGGACTCCGCATCGTTAAATTATTCTCACAGGCTCATACATGGGAATTCAGTCAATATAATGCATATGAAATATGGTGGTACAGTAAAGATCCGTACCCGCAAGTTATCACCCTTTGTTATTGTGACTATGCCGATAGTCGGCACAACATCCTATCGTTGCGGTAACGAACGCGGATTGGCGACGAGTACCACAGCCTTCATGCCCAAACCGGACAAAGAATTTGCCTTCGGTTGGCAAGC
Source organism: Gammaproteobacteria bacterium (assembly GCA_018676275.1). GTDB lineage: Bacteria > Pseudomonadota > Gammaproteobacteria > Eutrophobiales > Eutrophobiaceae > WLWS01. The sequence goes on from JABHFC010000342.1 coordinate 487, forward strand.
AGACTGTGAAAGTCTGGCCATACGTATTGAACGCAATGTTATAGAACAGCGCCTGAGTGAAATGTTGGGTCGGCCGCTTACACGTGCCCTGGATTTTGATTTGGAAATGCCGATCGCCACGGGAGCTGGCAGACAATGGTTGGCAGCCTTGCGAAGTTTAATTCAATATCTGGAGTACGGTGCGAATGATCCCGATACGAGACGTTTATTACCAGAATATGAACAATTGTTAATCACCACTTTGCTCTATGTACAACCACACAATTATTCCAGTGCGCTGTGTGCCAACAATAATACCGCACCACGGCATATCAGAATTGCTGAAAAGTACCTGCAAGAAAATGCCAGTCAGGTAATTGATGCTCAATCTTTAGTTGAGCTGACCGGCATCCAGGAGTCCAGCTTATGGCGAGCCTTTAAGCAACATAGAGGTTGTTCTCCTTTCCAGTATCTCCGCTTCGTACGCCTACAACGCGCACGAATGGAATTACTCGACCCGAGCATGGACATCAACGTAACAAACGTAGCAATGAAATGGGGTTTCAATCACCTCGGACGTTTTGCTCTTGCCTATAAAAAGCATTTTAATGAATCACCCAGCGACACTTTAAAGCGACGCGGTGTATAAAACTGATAAAGGCTCAGTTTTTATTGAGTAAAAAGGTCACCGTCGGCGCTTTACCTTTGCGACTGCTCATTATTTTTTTACTCGTCCAGTCCGGCGGAAGCAAAGATGGATAGTTACCCAGACCAAGAATAATGTCGGTCTTACTATCGGCATTCACATCTCCCACTTCTATACTCGACCAGACACCCCAATATGCAGCATCCAATGATGCCGGTGAAAACTTCCAATCGCCCTTATTTTCCAGATAAATGAAAGTTTCCGGCTCCTCCATACTCCAGTCCGGCCACAGGGAAATCGTCGCTATATCCAGATCACCATCGTTATCAAAATCATTGACCACTGAGCGGGTAGCACCATGCATGGGATAAACAAATCGTTGTGTAAAACTTAAGTCACCGTTATTTTCAAAGATACGGATTCCATGCTGCGCTCTCAAAACCTTCATCTCCACGTTGTTGCCATTCATCAACAGGATATCCATGTGTCCATCATTGTTTAGATCAGCAATCTCTACCCCTGTGGAACCGAACGACGGTGTATGTTCCAGGACCTCATGACGCTTGAACAATTTGTTGCCCTGGTTAATGAATATCAAAATTTGTTGATGAGCTTGCGCTGAGACAACAAGGACGTCCGGTAAACCATCCTTATTAAAGTCCTCAACCGCCGCACCAAGCATACCTGCCTGTGTCAATAAAACAGTTTCATCTAATGCCCCCTCTAATGGCCCTTGCGGAATCTGTGCATCGGCCTTGTCCCTCAGGGTAGCAAACTCCGGCGTCTGCCAATAGATTGAAAGCCCTCCTCCGCCTGTATGATTAAGCCCGTCACCAAAACTGGTAACCAGTATGTCTTCCAGTCCATCACTATTCAGATCTTGCGTAATATGTTCGGTGACACGATGCATACCATTGATCAGCATGTGTGTATTTGCATCCTTATCACCAAAATGATCAAAATCTATGACCTGCCCCTTACCGTTACCGATCACCACCGGCATCTGACCATGTGTACTGACACGCAACCCCGTCTGGGTTAATTCGATAGTGGCAGGATCCGTTTCCAACTGCGTATACCCTATCCGTTTTCCACTTTTTAAATCAAATGACAATAGCGCATCAATACCTTCGACACCCGGTATACCACCAGCTATCCAATCATTCTGTATGCCGCGTCCCACGTATAAGCGCTGTTTGCTCTCATCTACTTTCATGGTAAACACCAGGCCGTTTGGTTCCAGATCCAGCGGCGGTACTGTGGCCGTAAAGCCCTTTAGTAAAGGCTGTTTTTTCTGCTCGTATAACATGTCCTTAAGCGGTCGCGAATTTTTTTCGAAATAAGCCCTGACCTGTAACCATTCGGTCTTACTCATTGCCGGTTTCGGCAATATCCATTCCTTAAATATACGCATGAAATGCGATTTACCTCTGGCATCCACCAGATTATAACGAATAGTGTAGTCATCCAAAGTGTCATGGTTTTTCATCACTGGCTGCATCGGTAAATCACTAAACTCATCACCCTTCATACCCACATAATTTCCCATCCAATGTAAGGTGATGGGCCAATTTTCCAAAGGCAGATCTGCTGGATCGGGTGCAAGATGGCAACGGGTGCAATGTTTATCAACCAGTTGTTTACCAATTTCCCCGGTATTTCGCTGATCTGCTGCAAAAGTGCCCAGGCTTGTGACCAGAGCAAAAGCTGCTACCAGACTGCTCATCAGTCCGTGCTTTTCCTTACCGCTTTTTGTTAATGGTAAATACATAATAAGCTCCTCTTTCCTGGTTTCAGCTCTGCTTCACAGAGCAACAATAATGGATAACCGTGCCTCGCGATCTTCAGCCGAAAACCCAACAGCTTCTTCATAACTGTTATCGAATGCATTTTTTAGTAATAGCTTCAATTGAATTTTCTTCGTCATCTGCCATTGGATGCTACTATCAATATGCGTATACCCGTCTAAAATAACCTCTCCTGTGGGAATGGCCGCATCGTAAAAGTCTCCCTTAATATTACCCTGTAGAGTAAGTAGCCAGGCTTCCGCTGGTTGCCAGCTTAGTCCCATAGCGCCTTTCCATTTAGGCCGCCGCTCAAGCCTGCTACCATCACTGACTTTCGTGTGTAAATAACTAGCACTTCCTCTAAATCGAACAGAACTTCCGAGCTTAGCGCTGAAACTGGCGTCGATACCTTTTGTCGTAGCACTGTCCCGATTAACGTGGGAGAAAGTATTGGCGTCAAAATCAACCAGGTCTTTAAATCGATTATGATAAATACTGATTGCTGTCTGAATTTGATCGTTAAACAATGGTTGTCGAAACTCAAAGGCGTAACTGCGACTACTTTCCGGATCTAAATCAGGGTTGCCTGTTAAGGGATGACCCAATGCAAATAAACTGGGTAACTTAAACCCTTCAGAGTAGATAAGTGATATCGTACTGGCGCTTTGTTCGATGTTGAAATTGAGTGCAATACGTCCATTGGTGGAACTTAGTTTTTCCGTGTCATCACGACGTACGCTGGTAATGAGACTGAGCGGTTTGTTTAAATGAACAGCAGCTTCCGCAAATAGCGCCCAGGTATTTCGTTGGTGAGTGAAATTCGCCGCTATTGGAAAACCAAAATCGATGAGGCTTTTAATCTGGCCCTGCTCGTGAATCAGTTCCGCTCCAAAACCCAGATCCAAAACACCATTAAGCGATAAACTGTTAGAGAAAATAAGATTCCCCCGCTCGTACTCACTATCCGATTCAAGCGGCGGTACCCCGGAAAAAACGCCTGCTGCAATTCCGGGACTAATATTCTGCTCCTCGTAATGCGCCCAGCCTCCGCTTAACTGCAAGTTCCAGTGCTGCACCGGTGACCACTCTATATTGCCACCTGTAATAAGCTGCTCGAACTCTCGCCTGTCAGTATCACGAATCACCGCAAGCTGATTACCACCGCTTGAAATGGGATAGGATTCAGCCTCTGCCTGTGATGCAAAGACACTCACCATCCAGTTTAGATTAGAGTTTGTTTTATCATTGTTTGAAAGTTGAATACGTAACTGCTGCCTGTCGATACTATCTCCGTTCTTCCCGCCATCACTGTCTCTGCTAGTCGCTGATATGCCTGCGCTTATTGAATCAGTCACAGGTCCTGCCAAATACATTGCCGCCGCCCGGGAATCGCGGCTACCAATTTCAAGTATTCCTGAGGCTTTCAGCGACGAACTACTGCCTTTTGTTTTAATGCTGATTGCACCGCCCAGCGCATCCGATCCATAGACAGCTGAAAAACTTCCAAAAAATACATCGATAGTTTCTATCATAAGCGGGTCAAGACCAGCAAAATCATACCCCCCTCCCCGGCTATTTGTCGGATCATCGACTTTTATGCCATCAATCATCACTACAGTAAAGTTCGGATCACCTCCCCGTAGAGAGACAAATGTCAGTCCACCTTCTCCACCTTGCTGAGTCACATCAACACCGGGTATCCCACGCAACAACTCTGTTACTGTGTTTGCGTGTATTGAATTTATTTCATCAGCAGAAAGTGATTGTCTGGGAATGTTTTCGAATACGGATTTGTTATTGATTATAGTTCCGGTCACGACCATCTCCGAAACAATATCGTTTTCTGCAAAAGCCTGGCTCCAACAAAGACAAGCTGTGAGGAAGAAAAATAATTTAGAGCACATTAACA
>JABHFC010000343.1 GCA_018676275.1 Gammaproteobacteria bacterium
AGAGGTCACAGAGAACACAGAGAACACAGAGACATTATTTCTACGGTTCCCGTGGCAACCAACATCTGATTTGTAATGTAAGAACTACATATACCTTTTTGTGTTCCCACGCGAAAGCGTGGGACGAAAATTTTAGTTACTCTGTGTCCTCTGTGGCTAAAATCTTTTTGCCATCATTGCTTTAAGCACGATAACAATAAACATAAAGCCACCAATCGCCGATAGCAGGCCACCCAGTCCCATCAGGCCCATTCCAGCGATACGCTCGAAGGAGTCAAGTCCCTGGGCAGCGCCAGCAACTTTTCTTTGCACACCATAACCGCCAGACCACACCAGGCCGACTATGTGCAGAAACTGTCCGAGGCCGTAAATCCAGAGTTGTATTTTGGAAAGCTCAAAATTTACCTTGTTAAAACCCAGCGCAGGCAATAGTTGATAGCTGAGTCCCATTAGCGCCAGTGACACGCCGACAATGCAACCGTGATAGTGCGCCGGGATTCTGACGTTATTACCGTCAATCATAAAACCGATCATGCCACCAACACCAAAAAGCAATAATGAGGTAAGCAAAGCAGCATGCGCTGATGATGCTTTCGCCGAAGCAGTCTTATTCTGAAACAGTGCAAACAGAGTTGCGACACTTAATGGAAAGATTGCCAGACTGCCACCAAAACTCATTAGCATGGTGAATCTTTGCCCAAAAAGAACATCGGTGATCTCGTACTCATAATAAATAAGCGGCGTCATGAAAATGGAAATAAGCCCGAGCCCGAAAAGAAACAACGCGACCCTGGGGCTTATCGGTAAGGAGATACCTGCGCTTGACGACAACCATAACCAGGCCACCATCATCAATAGGGTATATGTAAATTGAAGTATGTGGCCGCCACCCCAGAACAGGACTTCATAATACAGCGCGTTGTCCAGTTGATCGGGTAAAGCTGCATAGGACCAGATAAAAGCGGCTAATGCCATGAAGGTGCCAATGGCAGCACAGTTTAATCCAAACCGAATCACAGCCTGGCCGCTGACAGCTTCGCCTACTTTAAACATGGTGCTCATGCTAAAGACTACCTGCAGGCCGATACCGATGCCAAATACTATAAGACCTGTCAGGAACAATGGATCATCCAGGACCGGGATATAATTACTCATCAGCGGATTCGCACTACCGAGGAAGGGGGAAAGAGAAATCATCAGAGTGCCGAGTAAAACAATAAAATATATTGCTTTTGCGAACCATGGATAAATAGAGCGGCTGTTCAGACACCACATAACACTGGCGAATGACAGTATCCATACTAACGATGACAGGTTTACATGAATAACCAGGGCGGTGTGAAAGAAATCTGTGAAAGGAATGAGTTCACCAATAAGCGGTGTCCTGGCTAAGACTAACAGTACGGAAAATATTCCCGCACCCAGCAAGGTAAGAATCGCCAACCAGAGCCAGCCAATGGCTAAACTACGTCTGTAATCCTCTGGCACATCAAGTTGGTACTCAAACTGCATAAGCTACAACTACCCCGTAAGAAAAATAATAAGTGATTTTACCGATAAGACCAGCCAGTATCATATTTATTATTGATCGAACTTCCTACGTGGGATTTGATTGATGTCACTAAAATTGGGTTAAGCGATACTTACTAATATTCAATCTTCTGCTGCTAAATAAATCTATCGAGTGTGGCGTTACAGTCAGCCACACCCGATAGTCAGTTTTGGATTAATAATCAAACTCAGCATCAAGCTGTGCAACTCGTTCGCTAACTGACCAGGGTTTTTGTGGGCCAACAACCTGTAGATATAAAGGAGTATAGTTAAACTCTCTACGTGGTCCGATAGTTTCTTCAGCGCTATGGAAAGCAACCGAAGCGGTGACCTGCTTATACAGAGGTGAATAGGTGGTTTCAGCTACCTGGCTGGAGACACTCTGGCTCGCTTGCGGTGCATTGCCAACTATCTGTTGATAGAAACCGTCTGCATTTGCCTGAACTGCTATTAATACTAAAAATATACCTGTCGTGATTGTTTTCATGTTTGTTTCTCCTGTTAATTAAGTTGATATTGTTTCGACGGAGTGGATTCTGGTGGAGAAGGGCGACTGCCAGTAGTGTCAAACGGTTAGTAACCTTTTTTGACGATCTAACTAATTGAAAATAAAGGGAAATAACAAAAAATATTCATTGTATAATCGAATGAGCCTGGTTGCTGGTTCAGTTTCAAATTAACAAAGGGGAAAGATGAACATGATTCCGACACTGAATGGCATCGATCATATCCATATATATGTAGCAAACTGGGATGAGGCAGAGCGCTGGTATGGAGATGTAATGGGCCTCAAACGCGTTGAAGCACTGATGCCATGGGCGGTAGATGGTGGGCCTCTAACCCTGGAAAACGAAGAAAGTAATGTTCATCTGGCCATGTTCGAAAGAAAAGAACATAGCGGTTCAACGGCCATTGCTTTTGGAGCAAGCGGTGAACAGTTTTTATCCTGGATCACGCACCTTGAAAATAATGGGCTCGAGTTGAGAGTGACCGATCACAAGCTTGCTTACTCAATATATTTCCATGACCCCGACAACAATATGCATGAAATAACTACTTACGATCGTGATTACGTTGCTGAACGACTTTCTTCCTGATGATCTAGAAATATTATCAGGGAAAATGTACCAGGGTTTTTATTTCACCAAAATGGTCGTAATGTTCACTACCTTCCTCTGTAGTTATTTGAACAGGGAATTCGAGATCTGAATAAGCCGGTTCTGTCATTAATATGTATTCATCTTTGGCTACAGAATTTTTTGTTAATCGGTGGACTAAAATAACGTCCTTACCAGAGAGTTCAGAAAATTGCTGGATGGAATAAAAGAGCGCTTCACCGCTATGTACAAATACTTTTAGTCTCAGTACATCAATATTGGAGCAAACGCCGCAGTTACAGTTTGCGGTTTCTTGCATATCAACAAGTTTTTCATGGAAAACCTCAAAGAACAGTATCAACTTTTCTCCCACCGACTTTCTGACATCTTCCCAGGTATATTTTTCGCTGCGTTTTACGGCGTAAAGAAATACTGCATCGCCTTCCAGTTTTGCTATTTCCAGCGGAATATTTATCTGTTCGATAATGGTTTTAATTAATTCCGATATGATGTGCTGACTATGTTCAATCTCGAGATCATTCGAAATCATAAATTCCGTATAACCGCTTATATCGGCAATCATTAACA
>JABHFC010000344.1 GCA_018676275.1 Gammaproteobacteria bacterium
CATTTAAATTTTTTAATAAAGCATATATATCGGATTGCTTTAGCTTTTTTGGTGTTAAATGGATATCTTCCAGTTTCTCCATGATATCGCCATACATAGTTCCCTGACCGCAACCAGTAGTCACTATTCGTGGGCCAAGGCGTTCTACCCAGTCATCACGATCGGAAAAGGTACTAATAGCAGCTGCACCGACTTCCCAATCAACCTGTACAGATTTAATCTCATTGATATCCTGGACCAGACCCTGATTTTTCAGGTAACCCAGTGCCAGTAATTCAGGCTGACTGCCAATGGTCATCAAAGTAACAATCTCGTAGCTATCGATATAAATAGTAAGAGGGCGCTCATCAGCAACATGCATTTCACGCACGTTTTGATATTCATCTGTGGCAATTACAGGGCTGGTGGGGGCTAACCCGGCATTGGTCATTTCCGGGCGATACTGAGAAACGGAGGACACCTTATCCTCCGGTTACATTCATATGCCGGAAAATAACGGGTTTTGCTGTGAGATCAAATTCATGACCTTCGGGTTTTATATCCATGGATTCACGAATCGCCTGTTTCAGTTTTTCCAGATCACCGGGATTACTGCGTAACACATGGCGTAAGTCCACAGAGTGTTCCTGTCCGAGGCAAAGTAGCAAACGGCCTTCGCAGGTGAGTCGAACCCGGTTACAGTCACCACAAAAATTATGACTGTGTGGTGAAATAAAGCCAACCAGAGTACCGGTTTCAGCAAGACGAAAGTAATTAGAGGGGCCGCCTGTATTCTCAGTGGTAGGTAATAGAGTAAAGGTCTTCTCTAAATCCTCTCGAATTTGGTCGCTTGAATAATAAGCCTCAGCACGATCGTGATCGTCAATAACACCTAATGGCATTTCTTCAATAAAGCTGAGGTCCATACCGCGCTCGCTGGCAAATTGAACCAGATCGGTAACTTCTTCGTGATTACGGTTTTTCAATATGACAGCATTTATCTTTATTTTTTCGAAACCAGCAGCGAGGGCAGCATCAATGCCTTCAAGTACTTTATTCAAATCACCAACTCTGGTGATACGGCGGAATTTTTCCGCATCAAGTGAATCAAGACTGATATTAATTCGTTTTAGTCCAGCCTGTTTTAGATCCGACGCCAATTTTGGTAACTGGGAGCCATTGGTGGTAGTTACAAGATTGGTCAGACCGGGCAATTGGCCAAGATCTTCAAATAATTTGAGGATGTTTCTACGAACCAGGGGTTCACCGCCAGTGATACGGATTTTTGAAACCCCTAATTCGGTAAAGGCACGGGCAATGGTGCTGATTTCTTCTAAAGTCAGTAATTGCGCTCGGGGAACAAATTCCATCTTTTCTTCCATGCAATAGACACAACGAAAATCACAACGGTCAGTAACAGAAATACGTAAGTAATCTATTGTTCGACCGAATTTATCGATGAGTTGTTCGCTATTTGTGTTAACCGTTTCCATGAATACCCGCTTTTTTTGTAGCAGAAATGCTTGTTATTAAAAGAATTTATCGAATCTTCAATTCTACGTGGCATCTTTGGTTGGGTCAAAGATAATAGCTTGACTGTTTCCAGAGGATTAGACATCCTCAGCACTGTAAATTCCGCAGATGTAAGACCGAGAAAGGTGCAGCCACAGGTCTGATATCAAAAAATAAAGCAAAACACATGAGGGCTTTGGATCATGGTAAGTGTATTACTAAAAGATCGAATTGTTGCTGCGCCGGGCTTTAATCGCTGGTTAATCGTACCTGCAGCACTTGGAATCCATCTTTGTATAGGCTCTGTTTATGCCTGGAGTCTGTTTAATCCTTCCTTAATCAAACGTATCGGCATTGTTACTAGCGCCGCTGACGACTGGTCGCTGAAAAGCGTGGTCTGGGTCTTTACTGTTGCTATTGTATTTCTTGGTCTATCTGCCGCCGTAGCGGGTAAATGGCTGGAAAATGTTGGCCCGCGAATGGTTGGTGTAGTCTCTGCCTGCTGCTGGGGTGGAGGCTTTGTAATTGGCGGTTTTGGCATAATCAGTGGCCAACTCTGGTTACTGTATCTTGGCTACGGAGTGATTGGTGGTTGTGGTCTTGGTCTGGGTTATGTTTCTCCTGTCAGCACCTTGATTCGCTGGTTCCCTGATAGAAGAGGTATGGCAACGGGAATGGCAATTATGGGCTTCGGCGGTGGCGCTATGATTGCCAAATTCATGATAGAACCTTTAATTCGTTTGTTTCATGTACCAGCAGACTATCTTGGTTCCGTGGATTCGCTCGATTTGCTAACTGACGAAAGTGGCCGGCGAGTGGTTGAAATAGCAGGAGCGATGAAAGAAGTGGTTATCGTCGGCGCTAATGATGTCAGCAATATGATTTTGTCGGGGCAGGAAGGTGTATACCTTGTGGGAACCGGCACAGTAGGTGTGGCACAGGCTTTTTTTAGTCTCGGTGCTATTTATTTTGTGATCATGATGTGTGCGGCTTTTGCTTATCGCGTACCGGCAGAGGGCTGGAAACCCGAGGGTTGGGAACCACCTTCGGAAACCTCGCAACATGGCATGATCACTCAACACCATGTACACATTGATGAGGCTCTGAAAACACCGCAGTTTTATCAATTATGGGTAGTGCTCTGTTTCAATGTTACAGCTGGTATTGGCGTGCTTGCGGTAGCGAAGACGATGATGAAAGAGATATTTGGAACAACTTTACCCAATATCGTAGATTTCGGTTTTGCTTCAACCTACGTGCTAATGATTAGTCTGTTTAACATGGTAGGTCGGTTTTTCTGGGCAAGCGCATCGGATTACATGGGAAGACGTAACACCTACTGGATATTTTTTACCCTCGGTATTCTTTTGTATTGTTCGATTCCTTATACCGCACACCAGGTTAGTATTAATCCGACCATGGTATGGTTGGTCTATTTTTATGCGGCTACAATGATAATTTTCACCATGTATGGGGGTGGTTTCGCTACTATCCCTGCCTACCTTGCAGATATTTTCGGCACCAGATACGTGGGCGGAATACATGGCAGACTTTTAACTGCATGGAGTAGTGCTGGAGTATTTGGCCCGGTTGCTATTACTTCATTACGAGAAATATCTGTTACAAATGCTATTAAGGATTTGATGAGTAAAATTGATCCTGCCGCTTTCCAGGCGAAGTTCGGTGCAAGTATGGAAAATGCAGATCAACTAATCGCGGCGAAGACTGTAACGATTACGAAATTGATGGAGATAGCACCCCAGGGAACAATCGACCCAACCTCGAGTTTGTATAACACCACCATGTACCTGATGGCAGTTATCCTGTTTATCGCGCTGATTGCAAACGCAACAATGCGTCCGGTTAATTCAAAACATCACATGAAACACTAATTTTCAGCGGAGCTTATGAAATGAATCTTGCACTATCAAGTTCTATGGATGTATTAATATTTATTATTTTTTGCTCATTCTACGTTTGTAGTGTTTTATGGATTTATGGAGATGCGGCAACGCGTAATGCCGGTTGGAAAGGATTGATTCTGCCCCTGGCATTTGTAATTGTTGGGACACTGGCCTTAGTTGAGGGCGAATATCTTGCTTTAATTATTTGGCCTCTGGGGTATGTGGTCTGGTTTATTAAACGTCCAGAGGAAGTGAGTTATTCCTGAATAATTGTACTGTCACCAGTCTTTGAAGGGATACTTAACCAAAGATACATTGTAATAGCGTTCGTCATCGGATACTTCCTGGCCGAGCCAGGCAGGACGTTTGAACTCCTCATTTATTGCTGTGAGTTCTATTTCCGCTACTATTAATCCCCGATTATCTCCTTCGAACACGTCTATTTCCCAGGTGTGTGTATCCTGTTTAATATAATGGCGTGTCTTTTCAATTTTTGGCCGTTTACAAAGATTTGCCAGTATATCCTCAGCGTCAGCAATCGGTATCGGATACTCAAATTCAGCACGGCTAACACCAATAGTCATGCTTTTGATATTAAGGTTGGCAACTTCACCCTGGATTCTCACACGAATAGAGCTGGACTCCGTAGTAGCCAGGTAACCCTGTACTATTTTTGTCTGCCCGTTGACGTAAGTTCGCCAACTATCGTCAAGAAGTAAAAATTTCCGCTCTATTTCTATGCCCATGTCTGCGATACTAATCAAAAGGATTATGAATAAGCAACTAAAAATATCTAGCTGGCGTGAAGCCTTAGCCGTTTATACCAAACCTCGTATTGTTGGGATGATTTTTTTGGGCTTTTCCGCAGGCTTACCATTTCTTCTGGTGTTTTCTACACTTTCAGCCTGGCTGAGAGACGAAGGAGTGGCCCGCACGACTATAGGCTTTTTCAGTTGGGTTGGGATCACTTATTCTATTAAGGTTTTCTGGGCGCCGGTGGTGGATCGCTTACCTTTGCCAGTGCTGACTATGCTGATGGGTAAACGTCGTTCCTGGATGTTACTCGCACAAATTATCATCATAGCTGGATTGCTTGGAATGGCGTTCAGCGATACAGCTACCCAGTTACAACAAATTGCCTTGTTCGCATTGCTTGTCGCTTTTGGATCTGCAACACAGGATATTGTTATCGATGCATACAGAATTGAAGCGGTAGACAAATTATTTCAAGGAGCAATGGCAGCCACATATGTACTTGGGTATCGACTGGCTTTATTAGCAGCTGGCGCAGGTTCGTTTTATATTGCCGAAGCTTATTCCTGGCAAACGGCTTATTGTTTTATGGCGATGCTAATGTCGGTCGGTATTATTACAACGCTGAGTATTCGGGAGCCCGAACATGTCATAAATGAAGACACCATACGGTTAGAAGCAAAACTCGAAGCGGCTATTGGACTGGATGATAAGCGATCTTTTTTCACCAAAGTTTCCGCCTGGTTTATTGATTCTGTTATCAGTCCATTTGTAGAGTTCTTCCAGCGTAACGGCTGGTTAGCTATATTTATTTTATTGCTTATTGGTTCTTACCGTATAAGTGATATCACAATGGGTGTTATGGCGAATCCTTTTTATCTTGATTCAGGTTTTAGCAAAACTGAGATAGCTAGTGTCACTAAAGTATTTGGTTTTTTCATGACCATTTTTGGAGCAGGTCTGGGAGGAATTCTGGTGTTGCGCTATGGCATTTTACGACCACTACTGGTGGGTGCAATACTTGTGGTGTTAACTAATTTGTTGTTTATTGTTCTGGCGGTGAGTGAAGCTAATCTAATTTTGTTAGCAACAGTGATTAGCGTAGATAACCTCAGCGGAGGAATAGCCTCGTCGGTTTTTATTGCCTATCTTTCAAGTCTCACAAGTACATCCTATACAGCAACACAATATGCTTTATTCAGCTCATTAATGACATTACCTGCAAAGGTGATCGGTGGCTTTTCCGGTATGGTAGTAGACAGCGTCGGTTACGCCAGCTTTTTCCTATACTCTGGCGCGCTAGGCATACCTGCTGTGTTGCTAATTATTTATTTAATCATGCAACATAAGGATGAAGACAATAAGACAGCAGACTAAGTTCTAATCCAGTTTTCTGACAACCCTGATCCCAACATGATCGTAAGCGGAATCGGATTTAAATTTATCCCTTTTTGTATGGCGAACTGATTGAGGGGGGCTACTATAGGAGCCGCCTCTGGCAACGCGAAATGCGCAATCGCCACCTTCCCATACCTCATCATCTGCAGGGGCGCCTTTATAATTATCGTGCCAGCAATCATGCACCCATTCAGCAACGTTGCCAGCAGTATCATAAACGCCAAATTCGTTCGGGCCAAAAGTGGCAATTTTAGTAGGTTTACGTGGGTCTAGTCCTGAACCACAACCAAAACAATGGGCGCGTTTAGGTTCTTCTTTAAAGCCCCACCAGAAAGGTGAGCGCTTGCCAGTACCTGCTGCATATTCCCATTGGG
>JABHFC010000345.1 GCA_018676275.1 Gammaproteobacteria bacterium
ATGTTCAAGGATTAACACAAACGTCTCCTTCTTTTTCCATCTCCTTTACTTGTGCTAATTGTTTTGCCATGTCGGCCTTAATTTCCGCCAGCATTGACTGGAACTCGGGTTCGTTACGAATTGTATTTAGACTAGGATCAATTACCATGAAGTACCACCAACCGACACGCCAACCTTCATCAATGGCCTGTCTTAAGGCTGTTAGTGCCTGTTGTTTTTCGCCCTGCATTGCATAAATCCGTACGTCGTTTATCTTGTAGCCATCGAAATCAAGTCTAGGTATACCTCCACGAATAAATTCCAGACTACGTTCCAATAATATGTCTGCCCGTTCCTTTTCACCGCTAAGTTGTAAGACATACGCAAGGTCAATGGCAATATCAAAATTCTTTCTATTGATTGTTGGTTGATCCTCTTTCAGTAATGCCGGATAAGAAAGCTCATAGCGCGAGCGGGCCTCATCATAACTACCCGATCGTAAATCATGATCTCGGATAAATATCAGCGCATCCCGATTGGTTGGGCTAATTTTATGCGTTTTCCGCGCGTACAATAGTGCCAGATCATTCTCATCACGAGTGGCATGAAGATAGGTCATTAGCAAATTGGGAAAAAGACCCTCGGGGCTAAGCTTCATGGCCCGGTCGAGCCAGCAATCAACCCGTTTGTTATCGCCGAGAGACAGATAAAGTCCGCCGAAAAACGAGCTATATTGCGGACTGTTTGGATCAACTGATACAGTCTTCCTAAGCCAGGGAACAGCTTCATTCAGTTGTCCATACACGGCCCAATAAAGATGTGCCTTGCCAAAATAGCCCTGTGCAACAGTTGGATCAATTTCGATAATTTTCTCGAATTGTCTCATGGCCTCATCATATCTTCCCAATTTGGCGTGATACGAAGCAACACCAGCATTTATAATGATTGACAATGGATCAAGCGTGAGCGCTTTTTGCATTTGTACCGAGGCTTTCGTAACTTTTCCTAACTCTTCTAGTAATGTTCCATACCAATGATAAGTTGTTGCATAGTTAGCATTCAAGGTCATGGCTTTTAGATAGGCGACCTTAGCACCACCATAGTCATGATTGTTCTGTCTAAGTAATCCTAGCGATGCATATGCTTCAGCCAAATTATCGTTCAGTGTCAGTGCCATGTTGATGGCATTTTTAGATAAGGCATTCATCTTCGCCTGGGGTAAATCGCTATAGACAGTTTGTAATTGATAACTATCTGATAATCCAACATATGCCAGGGCAAACGCCGGGTCGAGTTCGATTGCCTGTTCAAAATAAGCAGCCGCTTCTACCAACTTCTCATTGGTGCGTGTCGCCATGCGCTGCTTGCCAAGCAGATAAGCTTCATAAGCGGCAAGATTCTTTGTAGGAATTGTAGCGAGTCGCTCCTGTTCTTCGGGCGAGAGAGTGGCATGCAAGGCCTTTGCAATTGCTGTGGCAATTTCACTCTGGATGGCAAAGATATTGGCTGCAGTCAGTTCCCGATCATAAATTTCCGCCCATAAATGCTCATCCGTACTCACATCAATTAACTGCACATTAATACGTACCTGATTCGTCATCCTTTGCACGCTACCTTCAAGCAGTGTTGAGACGCCCAGTTCACCACCGATGGCTTTCATGTTCTTTGTAGTATCCCGATAACCCATAACCGAAGTGCGTGAGATAACCTTCATGTCAGTAATTTTTGAGAGATGGGTTAATAAATCATCATGTAAACCGTCGGCGAAATATGCGTCATCCTCGGACTTGCTTCGATTTGTGAAGGGCAATACCGCGACTGATTTCCTGTCAACAGTTGCCACAGGTTTAAGTTCAGGTTCAATTTTTTCTACTGCCTGTGTCTCAGCAGTCCTAGTGACAGGCGGTTCATCATCATCGTTTATCCAGACAATGACAATTATGGACAAAAGCACGAGTATCGTTTTTATTGGTAATCTGGAAGGAGTCGATTGCTTCTTTGTTTTAGTTTTAGCAGGAATATGTTGCGAATGATTACTATAGACCACGACCGGATGCCTGATGTTCTTCAGCTTCTGCTCACCCATCGAGTGAAAAGGCACATCGACTTTATTACGTACCGCAGCGTAAACAGATTCAGAAATACAGAGTCCACCCGACGGTGCCAGAGATTCAATACGTGAGGCGATGTTGACGCCCTCCCCAAACACATCATTTTCTCGTCGCTCTACATCTCCTGTATGGATACCTATGCGGAGGTGGATCTTGTGATCTTCTTCAATACTGCGGTTATGGTTATCAAGCGTTCTCTGGATGGCCAGACCTGCCTCGACGGCTTGCAGAGTACTTGGAAATTCAATCAGAAAGGCATCGCCAATGGTCTTGATCTCATGCCCATCAAACTTCGCGATCACTGAACGCAGGAGTTCCCAGTGCTTCTCCAGTACTTCCAGTGCGAGCGTCTCATTACGCTCCGCAAGCGCACTGTAACCAACAAGGTCGGTGAACATGATGGCTGCTAGTTGACGCTGACTCATCTATCTCACCGTAAGAATATTGATTGAGAACGATTGCATGTGGCGTATCCCCGTTGTTATTTTTCTACTGCTGAGAGAATAACATGAGCAGGGTCTTATTGATTGTAATAGGTATCAAATAGCACATGGAAAACCAGAGTTTCCTGAGAAGTAAAGTGTCTGCTTATGGCTGTGATTTCAAGTGAGCAACGCAACACTTTATCTTATTCCAGTTAACCCTCTAATTCAGGAGTTAACGGTACGACCTCGATAGTAATCCCGGGGTTATTATCAACATTTTGTTGATATATTAATCATCAATCCAAATAAGCTTAGTATTTTTCAGGTACTGTTATAGGCGGAATAGGATGCTCGCCAAAAGAATATATTTTACCCTGCCACATCGCTAGCCCTTTGCCGGAGTTAAAATGAAAGGTGGAATTAACTCTCCAGGTATTCAAATTTAAAACCATAACTACCACCTGCTTACTTTCAGGCTCGAGCCAACTGACTTGATACATATTTGGTGCTACTTC
>JABHFC010000346.1 GCA_018676275.1 Gammaproteobacteria bacterium
AAGGAATCTATTCTCCGACCCCCTGGTTCGTAGCCAGTTGCCACCCCCGTTTCAACCTGTTTCAGCTCGTTTCATTTTGCTTCCTAACTAATTGTTTTAAATAAATATTTTGACCTTTCACCATGCCCTCCTGTAAAATTCACAGTAGCCATAATGGTTGTATAGAAGCGTTCTCAAAGCACTGTATGAAGCACTGTATTGATAATGTCCTCATAATTTAAAACAGAAAAACTGGCACCAAATGTTCACAGACAAACTAATTAAATCTCTCGAGTCACGCGAAAAAGCCTATCGTGTATTTGAAAATGGAACGGATAGTGGCTTCGGTATACAAGTGTTCAAAACATCCATGTCTTTCTTCATTCAATACAAGTCACCCATCACTGAAACACGTCGCTTTATGAAATTGGGTAAATACCCTGACACCTCTTTAAAACTGGCACGTGAACATTGTCGTGCCGCCAGACATCTCATTGATGATGGACTGGATCCACAATTAGAACGTGAAAAAGACTGCCAGCAAGAAAAAGAGAGAATGCACACTGCTCGCGTACAATCTGAGATTGAAAGCGCAACGGGCTCGGTGACGCAGCTATTTGAATATTATGTTGCTTACTTAAAGGATGAAGGGAAGCGTGCATATAGAGATGTAGAACAATTATTTGAACGAGATATCAAACAAGCAATCGGGTATTTGAAAGCACGTGATGTTAAACCAGCGCAAATCAGAGATATCATTAGAGCTGTGTACAAGCGTGGTGCGAAAATTCAAGCAAATCACACCCGTACCTATTTAATGGCCGCCTACTCTTTCGGCATTCGCTTTGACAATGATGTCATACACGATAACAAGACTCTATTTCGACTTGACTACAACCCTGTCAGAGATATCCCTGTCCCTGCTCGGAGTAAACCGGGTGAAAGAAATCTATCAGCAGACGAGATATATGATCTTTGGCACAAACTTGATACGTCTGGCATGTCATTGTCAGCAAAAACCTGTATCAAGCTTTTATTCGCGACTGGCGGACAACGTGTCGAAGAAGTATTGCATATGCGTTGGGATGAACTGGATTTTAATCGACAGCTTTGGGAGTTGTCCTCATCACGCACGAAAAATAGTAAGCCTCATGTTGTACCGCTTTCGGATCTCGCCATATCACTGATAAGAGATATGAAGCAATCAAAATCCGAATACGTTTTCCCACACAAAGATGACAATGAGTTGTTAATGCCATCACATACAATCAGTAAAGCTGTGAATCGATTTTGCGTACCGCGTAAGAACAAGCAGGGAGATATCATAAACTCAGGCTTCACTAAATTCATTCCAAAGGATATTCGGCGAACAGTTAAAAGCAGAATGGGAGAAATTGGGATTTCAAAAGAAATAAGAGATAGATTACACAATCATGCTCTACATGATGTTTCGAGTAAGCACTATGATCGTTTTGACTATTTACAGCCCAAAAAGGATGCAATGAAGATATGGAATGATTGGCTGGTAATTATTATTAACGGAGAAAAGCCAGAGTCTAATATTATTGATATCACAACTCGATTCAAATCAACCACCTCCTAAGCGGTAGATCAATGAACTAGATTTTCTCTACACCGATCTGCAGAATTTAAAAAATAGGTAGTTTCCCTAGCTCAATTTTAAAGACGGTGGGCAAACTCGTTGGAGTGGTGCAATTACCGGTCTGACGGTTTTGGCTTTCTTACCAATGGTTTCAATTTTGGCACCACTACCGCGTACGGTGTTAGCTGCCATTGTTATCTCAGCAGTTATTTCACTGATTGATGTACGGGCCTTGTACAAGATTTTACTCACCTCACGTGCACAAGGCATTAATGGGTGCATTACATTTGGTTTAACTCTGTTTTTAACACCCCGTGTAGATATCGCTGTACTTATAGGTATTGGACTCGGTATAGCTGTGCATCTGTGGCGAGAAAAACGTGTTGATGTAGATGTCCACTACGAACGCGATTCACTAACGTTATCCCCAGCGGGGGTTCTTTTTTTTGGATCGGCGCCTGCACTTGGAGACACCCTAATTCAAAACCTTGCAGATCATCCTGATGCAAATAAACTGGTTTTGGATTTACGCAAAGTCGGGCGTATCGACTACACCGGCGCGCTTACCTTACAGCAAGTTGCTAATGATGCAGAAAAATCAGGTTTGGAAGTTGCGATAATACCCGGTGGTCATTTGCAAGGTGTACGCCTACTCAATCGGGTACTCGGTGAAGATTCTCCATGGTTAGCAAGCAAGAAACCGTCCTGCTGACTAAACCTGTTAGTTCCAGTCATTGTTTATTCACTTCGGCCAGTGAAGTATTAGACGTTGAGAAATCGCTACTTTATGATAATTACTGCTTATAAATTTTTTCTATATCAGTGTATTTCCAAGAATGTTTAAATATCAAAGCTAATAATTACTTATGCTAAAATTCGAACAATGTATTTCTCGATATTGAAGTAAAATTAGCCTAACTAGTATCGGGAAATAAATAATATTTAATCTCATGAATTAATCTACATGTGAAAATTATAATTCTAATATTATTAGTTATTTTGAGTGCTACTATAATTAGTTACAAATACAAAACTGTCGACACTGTTAATAAAACGAAAATTGAAATTATAGAGCCACAAGAACACACCTTTAGTTCTCCTGCTAATTTCGTGGGCCGAGATAAATGTGTTGGTTGTCATGCGAAAGAAATCTCTCTTTGGCAAGGATCACATCATGACCTAGCCATGCAGGAGGCAGAGGCAGATTTAATACTTGGAAACTTTGATAATGCGACCTTTAGTTATAATGGCATCGTCACCACTTTTCATAAAAAAGACGATAAGTTTTTTATCAATACAGACGGTCCAGACGGTAAACTAACCGATTACGAAGTAAAGTACGTATTTGGTATAGAACCTCTACAACAATACCTGCTTGAGTTACCGAGGGGTCATCTACAATCATTTCCCATCGCCTGGGATACACGAACTAAAGAACACGAAGGACAGCGCTGGTTTCATCTCTACGCGGATGAACAAATCGACTTCAACGATGAGTTACACTGGACTGGCATTAACCAGAACTGGAATTACATGTGTGCTGATTGTCATTCAACTAATTTAAGGAAAAATTTCAATCTAGAAAATAACACTTATCAAACAAGCTGGTCTGAAATCGACGTCTCCTGTGAAGCCTGTCATGGTCCTGCTTCGAAACATATTGAACTAGCGAAATCTCTCAATAACAGTGAATTTAGGAATCTGCCCGACAAAGGTTTAGCTATCCGGTTCCCAATAGCAGGAAATGATAAATGGTCTTTCCCGAAAAACAGTAGTATCGCCAAATTACAGAGTCTACGTTCATCCATTAAACTGATTGATACATGCGCTCGATGTCACTCACGAAGAAGTTCGCTGAATTCAAGTAAACCTTATTTAGGCTCTTTGCATGATAACTACCTGGTTTCTAGTCTCGATCAAGGCTTGTATCATGCTGACGGGCAAATGAATGATGAAACCTATGTGTATGGATCATTCATACAGAGTAAAATGTACCGTGCCGGTGTCAATTGTATAGATTGTCACAATGCCCATAGTCTGGAACTTCTAGAGAAAGGCAATGCGCTTTGTCTGCAATGTCATAAGCAGACCAAATTCGATACAGAGTCTCATCATTTTCATCCCGCAGATACAGCGGCTGCGCAATGTGTCTCCTGTCACATGCCGGCAAAAAACTACATGGTGATTGACAGTCGACGCGACCATAGTTTTCGTGTTCCTCGACCTGATCTGTCCATTTCAACCTCTTCTCCGAACGCCTGTAACCAGTGCCATAGCAATAAGTCGAATGAATGGTCGCTGTCGAAAATGAAACAATGGTATAAAAAGGAGAGTTTTCCTCATCATTTTGCTGAAACCATTCATACCGGACGTAAGGGGAGTGTAAACGCTAAAGAACTTCTATTAACTCTTGCCGAAAACAACCAACAGCCAATGATCGCACGCGCCACGGCTATGAATCTGTTGCAGAATTATCTTGATCCAACAACCCTGAAGACAGTACGCAACGGTCTTTCTTCCAAAGAGCCCATGATACAAATATCCGCACTGAATGCGCTTGATGTACTTCCGTCTGAAGAAAGATTTCAACTGGCAGGCAGTCTACTTAACGATCCGATAAAATCAGTTAGAATTCAGGCAGCGAGTAAGCTTGCGAGTGTCTCACGTTCAGGATTAGATGATAAGCAAACATTACAACTGGAAACAGCAATTGCAGAATATATTACTGTGCAAAAAGGAAACAGCGATAGAGCTTTTGCTCATGTCAATCTAGGTAATCTATATATAGATCTTACTAGGTATGATGATGCTGAACACGCTTATAAAAAGGCGATCGAACTGGAACGAAGCTTTGTTCCCGCCTTTGTCAATCTAGCCGATTTGTATCGTCTGCAAAACAGTGAACAAAAAGCAGAATCCACACTGAGAGAAGCAATAGCCGTAAATGATCATGTGTCAGCAGTACATCATGCCCTTGGATTATCTTTAGTTCGGCAAAAAAGATATGAAGAAGGTTTGTTAAATCTCGAACGAGCAAGCCAGATTGATCCCGTCAATACACAATACAATTACGTCTATGCGGTTGCACTAAATTCAATGGGCTTTAATGAAAAGGCCATCACAGTACTTGAAGATATTCACAAGCATCACCCTACTAATCGACAAGCTCTCCTCTCATTGACAAGCATTAATCAGCAGACAGGAAATTTATCCGTAAGCATCAATTATGCCGAAAAATTACTGATACTTTCACCTGATGATAAATCTTTACAGAATTATATAGACCAAATGAAAAAGTGATTAATCCTATTTTTGAATAGTTAATTCTGCAGTATCAATCTACTGGCAATATTATTATTGATAATTATTGTGTAAAACCCAAATTTAAAATTGACTTGCGAAGTGTAATCCTACTACTGCTAGAATGTATGCTATCTAAGTTATGATAAAACTGCTTGTCATAAGTAGAAAAGTTACTTGCGGTAATACTCGTTAAAAA
>JABHFC010000007.1 GCA_018676275.1 Gammaproteobacteria bacterium
CAACATCGCAGTCAATTTTATCAGGGGTAAGCCAACAAGTGCGGTCGGATCCTGACCTTGCATGGATTCGACCAAACTTATACCCAGCTCTTCAGATTTAAAGCTACCGGCACAATTGTAGGGCTGTTCAGAGAGCAGGTATCGCTCTATTTCCTCATTTGTATAGCGACGAAAATGAACCTGGTACTCAACACAATCTACATACTGCTTGCCAGTTTTAGTATTTAGCAAACAAAGTCCGGTGTGGAACAGAAGAGTTTCCCCGCGCATAAGCTGTAATTGGCTGGTAGCTTGTGCATGTGTACCTGGCTTCCCAAATACAGTGTTATTACAGGTAGCCAGCTGGTCTGAGCCGATAATAAGAGCGTCGGCTTCAGTTTTTCCAACTGTTTCAGCTTTGATACAAGCCAATCGCTTAACCTGCTGGTGGGCAGATTCACCGTCAACAACGGATTCGTCTATATCAGGACTCTGTACCTGAAATGGTATTTTTAGACGCTTCAGTAATTCCTGCCGGAAAGGCGAGGAGGAGGCCAGAATTAACTTGGAAATGGGATTTTACCTCAAATAAAAAGTACGGCGGTTCGGGAACATGATGACATTCTGTAAAAACCTGTCAAGTCAACAGCTTAAACGCAAAATATAAGCACTTATCTTTTGACAGTATGGCAATGTGTGGCTAAACTTCCCCGCCTGATGGAACAAGGCCCTCCGCAGTTTGTCGATCCCAAGCGTCTAGCCGAGAATAGAGACGAAATCTCGGGAATATTGGATATTGCTGGAATGCAGCGTCTAGAGGGATTGTTGAGCAAAAATACAGGCTCTGTAAGCTTCGAATTACTGTTTAACAGAGATGAGCACGGCAGAATTTGTGTGTCCGGTAACTACAAAACGGAATTATGCATGCAATGCCAGCGATGCTTACTGCCAGTTGATGTAAAAATTGATAAAGATGTCAATGTGACTCTGGTAGCAGACGAGGAAGAGGCCACCAGAGTATCAAGAGATATTGAGCCACTGGTACTAACGGATAAAAAATTATCTTTATTGATGTTTTTTGAAGACGAGTTATTACTGGCTATACCCCTGGCGCCGAATCATGAGGTAGAGGACTGTCATGTGGAGCAATCTAGTGAAACGGAAATTCGAGAAGAAACGCAAAGACCTTTTGCCGTATTAAAAGATTTAAAATTGAAAAGTAGTAAAGACTGAATAGATAGAGGATAAGAAGATGGCAGTACAAAAGAGTAAAAAATCGAATTCCCGACGTGATATGCGCCGTTCGCATGATTCATTGTCAGGCCCTACGCTTTCTACAGAACAGGCAACAGGGGAAACACATCGTCGTCACCACGTCAGCGCTGATGGTTATTACAGGGGCCGGCAGGTATTGAAAACGTCTGAAGACGACGAATAAGAAATTTAACATTTCATACTAGTCCAACATAAATGGACTATATATTCGTAAGATTCAGTCTGATAACTCAGAGATAAATTGTGACATTTTGTATTGCACTTGACGCAATGGGGGGAGATCACGGTCCTTCTGAGATTATTCCTGCCGCTTTACTCAGCCTGGAAAAACATGCGGACCTGGAAATTATCCTGGTCGGTGATGAAGACATGCTCAATCAAATGTTGAGTGAAAAAGGCGCTGACTCCAACGAACGATTACATATCCAGCACGCTTCAGAAATAGTCGAAATGCACGAGTTACCTTCTCAGGCATTGCGCTATAAAAAAGATTCATCCATGCGGGTTGCTATCCAGTTAGTTAAGGACGAGAAAGCAATGGCCTGTGTCAGTGCTGGAAACACCGGTGCGTTGATGGCATTGGCTCGTTATATTCTAAAAATGCTCCCTGGTATAGATCGACCTGCAATCTGCTCAATGATGCCCGGTCTGGAAAGACATACTCATGTCCTCGATTTAGGTGCGAATGTGGATCCCAGTTCTGAACAACTTTTCCAATATGCTGTGATGGGTTCTGAATTGACTAGTGCAGTTGATAATGTAAAAGATCCGACAGTAGCTCTGCTTAACGTTGGTGCTGAAGAAATAAAGGGAAATGACAGAGTTAAACAAGCCGCTATATTGTTGAGCGAAAGCCATCTGAATTATGTTGGTTTTGTTGAAGGCAATGATATTTACGCTGGCAAGGTAGATGTTGTCGTTTGCGACGGATTCTCGGGGAATATCGCTTTAAAAGCCAGTGAAGGAGTCGCAACTTTGTTCAGTGCACATGCCAAGAAAGTCTTTCGGGGATCGACCTATGGTAAATTGGCGGCGATGATATCCAGACCAGTATTAAAGACTATTCAGGAAAAAATTGATCCAAGACGATATAACGGAGCAAGCCTTCTTGGCTTGAAGGGTATTGTTGTAAAGAGTCATGGTGGCGCAGACAGTTTATCTTTTGCTAATGCGATTGAAGAAGCGATGAAAGAAGTAAGTAAGAATGTGCCCGAAAGAATTAGTGAAAGACTGGAAGAGTTGTTAATCGAGGGTTAATCCATTGAATTATTCCAGAATAAATGCAACGGGCAGCTACTTACCCGAGCGTATAATGACCAATGCTGAACTGGAAAAATTGGTTGATACTACAGATGAATGGATTCAGGCTCGCACCGGTATTAAAGAACGACACATAGCGAGGGATGATGAAACAACCTGCGACATGTGTGAACAGGCAGCTCTAAGTGCTTTGCAAGCAGCAGACATCGACCCAAACTCTATTGATTTAATTATTGTTGCAACCTCGACTCCCGATCTGATTTATCCAAGTACCGCATGTTTACTTCAAAGTCGACTTGGGATTACTAATGGTAGTGGTGCATTTGACGTTCAGGCAGCGTGCTCCGGTTTTGTTTATGCTTTTAGTATTGCGGACAAGTTTATTCGCTCTGGTTCGATTAAACGGGCACTTGTCGTAGGTGCAGATGCCAATTCAAAGATTCTGGACTGGAGTGATCGAGGTACCTGTATTTTATTTGGTGATGGCGCGGGCGCGATCCTGATAGAAGCAGCGCAGGAACCCGGCGTATATACCTCTAATCTACATGCGAATGGCGCATATTCTCATCTTCTCCAGGTACCTTCAGGAGTATCTAAACCAACAGATGATCCTTTTATTCGTATGTCCGGCAATGAAGTTTTTAAGTTTGCCGTTAATGCCATGGGTGGCATTGTTGAAGAGACATTGAGTGAATGTGACCTGGATAAATCGGACATTGACTGGCTGGTACCGCATCAGGCTAATGAGCGCATTATTAAAGCCACTGCAAAGAAGCTGGGCATGACAATGGACAAGGTTATTCTTACAGTAGCTGAACACGGGAATACATCTGGTGGTTCAATTCCTCTTGCATTAGATACCGGTATTCGCGATGGCCGTATTAAACGTGGTGATAACCTGTTCCTTGAAGCTGTTGGCAGTGGTTTCACCTGGGGTTCAGTAGTTCTTAAATACTAAAAGCCAGAGACATATTCAATAGAATGAGTAATTCAGGTCTGGCCTTTGTATTCCCCGGCCAAGGTTCACAAGCTAAAGGCATGCTAGCGGAGCTATCTGCTGAGCATGAATCAATTACGGCAGTTTTTTTCGAGGCATCAGAATGTCTTGGTTATGATCTGTGGGATTTAATACAAAACAACCCGGACGATAAGTTAAATAAAACTGAATACACCCAACCTGCTTTGCTTGTAGCTAGTTATGCTGTTTGGCAAATCTGGCTGGCCTTAGGAGGTCAGAAACCAGTCATTATGGCCGGGCACAGTCTGGGAGAATATACAGCGCTTGTTTGCAGTGGGGTTTTATCATTAAAGGATGCTGTGACTCTGGTCGCCGATAGAGGCAAATATATGCAGACTGCTGTACCCGATGGCGTCGGTGCCATGGCGGCCATATTGGGTCTGGATAATGACCAGGTAATAGAGGTCTGTAAAGCAGCGACATCTTCACAAATAGTTTCTGCGGCTAACTTTAACTCTGCAGGGCAGGTTGTGATTGCAGGTCACAGGGAAGCAGTAGAAAAAGCTGCTGAACTGGCCAAAGAAGCCGGAGCTAAACGCGCGATATTATTGCCCGTCAGCGTGCCATCACACTGTGAATTAATGCATGAAGCAGCAGATCGGCTTGCAGGAAGAATGGAGCAAGTGCAGTTTTCAGAAGCCGAAATCCCAATAATACAGAACGTCGATGTTATTCAACGCACGTCTCCTGATGAAATAAAAAAGGCTTTGTTAGAACAGTTACATCAACCAG
>JABHFC010000347.1 GCA_018676275.1 Gammaproteobacteria bacterium
ATAATCTTTATAATTCAATAGTCTACGCTATTTATATAGCGTCAAATGCGTTTCACTTAAGACTGATTATTAACTCGCTGCAAAAAAAGCCTTTCTCTGTGCATAAAACGGTTTGTCAAGCATTCATTTAAAATTATTTTTGAACCTAAACTGGCTTTGTGTGTCGAAAACAACAGTAAGCAAAATTTCTCGTTCCTCCTCCCGAACGTGATAGAACCCCGGCCTCCCCAGCCGGGTACACTTGGCCCCGGTTACCTCCCCCTTAATGATACCGGGGCCTACTTTTTTTCCTCATTCAGACCTTCTTCATCAGGCTCAAAAAACCACCGATCCAGTACTGCTGCCAGTTCATCTATCCCGTTTCTCTTTAAAACAGAGAACAACTGTACGCTCTGGTTTGTATAAGTAAGTTGTTTCTCTACCTGTGATAGTGCTTTCTTGCGTGCGCCAAATGCCAGCTTGTCTGACTTATTTAGTAATATATGTACAGGTAAACCTGCTGACTCGCACCAATCCAGCATCGGTAAATCATATTCCCCGAGTAGTCGGCGTATATCAACAATTAGTATAACTCCGGTCAGACTCTGTCTTTGCTGAAAATATTCTCCTAGAGTCTCTGCCCAGTGCTCTTGCAGCTTCAGCGGTACTTTGGCATAGCCATAGCCAGGTAAATCAACCAGGCGAACGTCTTCATTCACTGGAAAAAAATTAATTAACTGAGTGCGACCCGGGGTTTTACTGATCTTGGCAAGACGATTCTGTCCGGTAATAGCATTAATTACACTGGATTTGCCAGCATTGGAGCGCCCGGCAAAAGCAACTTCACGACCAGTATCTGGCATTAATTGATCAAGAGTATGTGCACTGGTGGCGTAACTGGCCTGCCTGTAGGTATTAATCGCCATAATCTTCATTTTCGATAATTAAATGTCCCAACATTAAATATTTCCTCTGATAGTCATCCACTGTTTGTCTTTTTTTCGGTAAGATACGCATGAACAACGACGCTGAAATGTTGCCGGGTGACTCACCACTATACCGCTGCCAGCCGAAATATTGCCAGATGAATTAAAGGAAACTTACACATGTTTAGAAATTTCTGTTATTTGATGAGTTCAATTTTACTGATTTTCAGCTTTCAGGCGTATGCCAATGGGGATATAGCTGCGGGAAAATCAAAATCATCAGTCTGCGCCGCCTGCCACGGAATAGATGGTAATGGAGCGGAGGCTCTGCCTATGCAACCTCGTCTGGCAGGACAACATGCCGAATACACAGAGAAGCAATTACGTGAGTTCAAATCGGGCAGTCGAAATAATGCGATTATGGCGCCGATGGTGGCAGCATTAAGCGATGAAGACATCTCCGATATTGCCGTTTATTACGCCAGCCTGAAAGGTACTACAGGCACAAGCTCTCCTGAGCATGTAGATGCAGGGGAGAAGCTATATCGTGCTGGCGATGCCAACACTGGGCTCGCTGCTTGTATGGCCTGCCATGGCCCTGCCGGTAATGGCAACCCTGCTGCCTTATATCCTTCTATTGCGGGACAGTTTGCAGAATACACAGCCATTCAACTGAAGGCATTTAAATCAGAAACTCGCGCCAATGATGCCAATAATGTTATGCGAAGTGTTGCTTCTAAAATGACAAATGATGAGATTGATGCCGTTGCTGATTATATAGAAGGCTTGCACTAACAATCTCCTGATTAATACTTGCTGCAACAAAAGCCCTGAAACTCATGGGCAACTAGCATGTCACATATATAAGCAAAGCCTGAAAGGGCATACATAATAACAACAGGATATAACCATGAATAAAATTTTGACTCACTTAGCAGGTCTTTTGCTGCTGTGTTTCAGTGTGATTGCACACGCTGATGACCCATATAAACTCATCATTCCGGTCCAACCCACACAAACGGACAATAAGATCGAAGTACTGGAGATTTTCTGGTATGGCTGTCCCCATTGCTATGATTTTGAACCTCATATTGAGAAGTGGTTAGAAAATTTACCGGAAGATGTGGAATTTCGTCGCATGCCGGGTATTTTCAATAAAAACTGGATCCCTCACGCTAAAGCCTATTTTACGGCGGAAAAACTTGGCGTCCTCGACAAGATTCACAGCCCGCTGTTCAATGCTTTACATAAGGAACGCAAACGTATTTATAGCGAAGATGAATTAAAGGACTTTTTTGTTGCAAAAGGAATTGATGGTGACGAATTTACAAAGGTATTTAACTCAAGTGAAATCGAAACCAAATTCAAGCAGGCATTCGTTATGGGCCAACGATACAAAATCACCGGCGTGCCTGCAGTAATCGTCAATGGGAAATATATGACCAGTGGCTCAATGACCGGCTCCTATGAAAATCTTCTGAAGACCATTGAGGATCTGATTGCGAAGGAAAGAGGGGAGTAAATAAATAAAGATTTGGTAACAAGCAGGATCAGGGCTGACTCTGATCCTGTTATAGTATTTTTCTTCCTTTCCGTATTCTATATTTGGTTTATCAGATACATCTATTTTTTACTCTCTAAATAATCTATTACAAGAGCAGAAAGTGCGTGCACCCCAATCGGCA
>JABHFC010000348.1 GCA_018676275.1 Gammaproteobacteria bacterium
ACTCGCGAGTCTTGACTCTGCTGTTGCTACCAGCGAAACAGAAGCTGAAGCGCCGCTTGAAATAGAACATCCGGTAGAAGCCGAAATTACATCTAGCATTGCGAGTGAGTACGACAGCTCAGACATCGTCGTTGACGGTATCAAACGCGAAGCCTGGGTACTGAGTCAGTCCCCGGATCACTATTCCCTGCAAATCGGGAGTGTCACGCGTGAAGAAAAAATAATTAATTTTCTCAAGCAAAATGGGGTGTCCAACGATGCGGCTTATATACGCGTAGTGATCAAGGGCGTAACACGATACAACGCTTTGTATGGAGTATATGAAAACTACTCCGACGCCACGGCTGCAATTGAAGATTTGCCGCCCAGGTTACGTAAGGTAAAACCCTGGGTAAGAAGTTTTCGTATGATTCAGCCATTACTGCATCAGGATGACAATAACTAAAAGGATTTTGAACTGATGCCTGCTTTTAAAGAAATACTATGTGCTACGGAAGAAGAGCTTGTCCAAAAGTTCTATAAGTTTCGTGACGACCGATCTCTGCCCAGGGAAGAGAAACTAAACGCTGTTGCTCAAAAGTTTGTATTGCGGGGTGCACAGCTGGTTTGCGCCGTTGGTTTTAATCCCAATGCTGCTCAATTGACGGAGATTCTACCGATCATGGGATTCGACTCCTTTGATGATCTGGTCAAGCAGCGTAATGACATATTCACAACAGATATATACAAAAAACTTACATTTGAAAATATTATCGAGATATATAATTCGATACAGAACAAAGCGGAACTTCAACAGATAATGCAGTATCTGTTGAAAGCACGACTACATAATATTGAGGGCAAAATAGAAGCCACCGTTAATACTCTCATTATAGAAAAGTATAAAGGTGAAATGCGTGCCATCTATTTTGACCGCATTGCTACTATTGATTTCGTCGAAGAAAGACTGAATAAAAAAGACAGTGGATTTCGAGCCCTGCTTAATGAAGTAGCGATTATCATTGAAAGCAAGCTCATACCTACCGGTGACATATTTTTCAGAGACAATATTTTTCCTGAAGAAAAACGAAAATTACTAAACAAAGGTTTGATCCCGATAGATCTGGTAGAATCTCGCGTTGCTGACAAGAGCATCTCGGCCGAGGAACGAAAAGTTTTACTGGAACATTTGAAACAGAACAGGAAATAATATTTTGACGAGACATAACATATGATCAGTTTCACTGAAATATTGACGGCTTCTGATGCTGATCTGGTAAAAACTTTTTACAAGATAGAGTCAGACCCAAATGAAGATTTCATTATTCGAATTAATAAAGTTGCAGCTCAATTAGACTTGAATCATACCCAGCTTGTTTGTGCCCTCGGATATAACAAACATATCCGGGATCTTTCAGATATATATTCCACTCTTGGCTTCCGCTCCTACAAACTACTTTCTTATCGCTCCAACGAGCTGTTTAGCACAGATACATACAATCAATTGCCAATAGATAATGTACTGGATATCTATTCGGAACGTCTGGAAGATCAGGAAATCCTGGATTCGCTACGAGAGATTCTGGTTGTACGTCTTGCAAACATCGAAAACGATCTGGATAAGCATGACGATGCTGGACATATGTTCAGCTACCGTATGGAAATACACTCTATTTACAACTCAGGCATTGTCGGACAGGATTTCGCTGAAATGCGGCTGAAAAAGGATATTGGTAAGTTCCGAAAGTTATCCGGAGAAATAGACGTTTGCATTGATATGGGCTTTTTTCCCCCTAGTAATTTGTTCTTTGAAGATCATTTTGACCCGGAAGAAAAAGTAGCTCTGATTGAAGCCAAACACATCACCCCTGATATGGTTAAAAATCGACTGCAGAATAAGAGTATCAGTGCCGAAGAACGCGACTTACTCGAGTCCTATATCTAGCTTTAATACATCTCCCTTATTTATGTAAAGGGAATTTCAGGAAAATATCCCATAACTTTCTGCCACATCTCCATTTCATTCGTACCTTCAACAAGTTAAGTTTCGTTTCCAGTTTTCAGATATTTAAAATGCAGCTCTGCTAACAGCAGCAATAGTAATTTTTCGTTTAAAAAAATTGCTGGATACGTAAATTAAAACACTAATAAAAAATGAATCCTTTAGTTAATTTCAGACAAGCTGCATTCGTCTTATTACTCGTCAGCAGCTCACTAATGGCTGCAGAGCCAAGCGAAGAAGTGGTTGTCATTGGCGTCACTCCAAACCAGGGTGTTGGACTCGAAAAAGATAAAATTCCCTACAATGTTCAATCCGCTTCCAGTGAAGATTTAGAAAATGCGCAAAGTCTTGATGTTAGCGATTACCTGAATCGTAATATCGGCAGTATCAATATTAATGATGCAGCCAGCAATCCACTGCAACCCGACGTACAGTTTCGCGGTTACTCAGCCTCCCCTCTATTAGGACTTGCCCAGGGTATTGCTGTTTATCAAAACGGTGTGCGCATCAATGAACCTCTTGGCGACTCGGTGAACTGGGATCTACTACCGGAATCAGCAATAGCAAATATTGATCTTATTGGTGGTGCCAATCCTCTCTTTGGTTTAAATACCCTCGGAGGCGCGCTATCAATCACAATGAAAAATGGCTTCAACAGTGAAGGTCATCATTTAAAGATACATGGTGGATCATTTGATCGCCTGGTCATGTCCGCGGAAAGCAGTGGCAACAATGGCGAATTTGCCTATTACGGCAATATTCATTACTTCGAGGAAGATGGCTGGCGTGAACAATCCCCATCAGATGCGATAAATTTTTATGGCAGTTTCGGCTGGCGCAATGAATTATCTGATCTCAATCTTAATTTTCAGCATGGCAACAGCGATTTAATCGGTAATGGTTCGCTGCCAGTAGAACTATTGGAAATTGATAGAAATGCAATTTTCACGGCGCCGGATATTACCGAAAATAATATGTATATGTTCAGTCTGGATGGTTCTCACTCGTTCAACGACAAGCTGCAAATTAATGCGAATAGCTTTTATCGTCGCAACAAAACAAAATCATTCAATGGCGACGGTTCCGAATTCTCCGTTTGTGATCTCGGTGGAACAGACACCCTGGTAGAAGGTCTGGAAGAAGATGATCTCGACGACCTTGGACTTGATGATGACGATGTCTGCGATAACCAGTTTGCGGATAGCGATGCGCTTGAAGTATTCCTGAATACTACCGCCCTGGCTCTCGGAGAAGATGATGAATTTAATATAGAAGATCTCAGCGCCGACCTATCCGGTAGCGGCATCCTTTCAGATCAGGCCATCAATAATATTAGTGACCGTAATCAAAAAAGCTATGGTGCTGATTTGCAGCTAACCTTCTCAGAGCAAATGTTTGGACACGACAATTTATTAATAACGGGCTTTGCTTATATCAGAGGTGACTCGGAGTTTAATTCAGTACTGGAACTGGCAGATCTTGATCCAATAACCCGAAGCACTCAGGACCTGGGTACAGCTACCTTCGTCGATGAAGCTGCCACTAATATTGATACAAAGACCGAAACACTTAGTTTCTATTTTTCCAATACCCTGGATATTAACCAGCAACTCAGCCTGACCTTTTCCGGTCGAATAAATAACACTCAAATCAGGCTCAGCGATCAATCAGGAGAGCGACCTGAGTTAAATGGTGAACATGACTTTTTTCGATTTAACCCGGCTGTTGGTCTCACCTATAGGCATGACGAAAAAATAAATTTTTATGCGGGCTACAATGAATCTTCACGAACACCAACGCCTATCGAACTGGCCTGTAATGACAGTGTCTTTAACCTGGCCGTCGCTGCTGCAATTGCTGATGGTGATGATCCTGAAGATGTCGAGTTTGAATGCCGCTTACCCAATGCCTTCCTCGCAGACCCTCCGCTTGAACAGGTTGTGACAAAGAGTTTTGAAGTGGGTAGTCGCGGTGAGCTGGGCTTTGCTGAATATCATCTCGGTTTTTTTCACTCGACCAATAAAGATGACATCATCTTCCAGACTACGGGTCGGGCAACAGGACTGTTTGCCAATGTAGATGAAACTCAACGCTGGGGAATTGAAACAACACTGAGAGGACATATTGATAAAATTGACTGGTTCACGGCTTATAGTTATCTCGAAGCCAGTTTTGAAGATAATTTTAACGTACTCAGTCCGAACCACCCCTTCGCCGATGATAATGGCGAAATCTTTGTCAGAGCCGGAGATCGTATTCCGGGGCTACCAAAACATAATTTTAAAATAGGTGCGGATTATTACTTTAATGAAAAGGTTAGCCTGGGTGTTGATTTAAGCTATAACTCGAACCAGGTGATACGTGGTGATGAGTCAAACCAGATCGATAAACTGAATGGCTATTCGATAACCAACCTGCGCGGGCGTTACCGTTTTAACGAACATCTCGAGTTTTTTGCCCGAATAAATAATGTTTTCGACAAGGACTATGAGAGCTTTGGTCTTTTGGGCGAAGAACCCAGCGAAGTAGATGTGCCTTTATTTGCCAACTTTTCAAACCCCCGATTTCTTGGTCCCGGTTCACCAAGAGCAGGCTTCGTTGGTGTAAAACTTTCACTCTAATATCGTTTTTTAAGCGCTTCAGGCATCACTGAGAATTATTTTCAGTTTTGTCCTTACTAATCTTCAGCTAATTTGATCAAGGTCAATCTATACTGATCGTTTATGGTGATTAGCTTAATCTGCATCTGTATTTAGGTGCTAGAATTAGCCTATGAAATTTACAAGACGAAAGTTTCTCAGTTCCTCGATTGCCGGGCTTGCCCTGCCCAATGTTATTGGTCTGCTTTCTTCCTGTGCGAATCCTGAATTTATACAGGCAAATGAAAATATAATCCTGGGTGGTAGCAAATTTACCGAGGCTAACGATGCTCAGACAAAATTCGCATTGTCCATAGTCAATCTCAAACTTGAACAACATAAATTGGTTCCCATCGACTTTTTAGCGCATGGGATTATTCTTGATCCACTTGATAACCATCGTCTGGTTATGTTCGAAAAAATTGGACCCGGTGCCTGTGAAGTTGATATGAGAACTATGACAAGGACTCGGAAAATAATAGCAGGTGAAAATCGCTATTTTTACGGGCATGGCGCATTTTCTCATGATGGTCTTTACCTCTATTCCACCGAGACCTATCTTGACTCTCAGCAGGGCGTTATTGCCATCAGGGATGCGGCAACATTCCAGTTGCTTGGCGAATTTCCTACCTACGGTAGTAACCCTCATGAATGTCAACTCGTTGAAGATGGCAAGGTGATGGTGATAACCAATGGTGGCAGAGATTTAATGAGTGGTGATGCACCTTCAGTCACCTATGTTGATGTGGACAATCAACAATTGCTTGAACGTGTGGTATTAAATAACAAGCTTATAAACACAGGCCACATGGGCATAACGGACGAGGGAGCTCTTATTGTTGTATCTGCACCAAGAAGCGGGCTTAAGAAAACTGATCTTGGTGGTGTCAGCATCAAACCTGGAGACGGTCTGATTCAATCAATTGCTCAGCCTGAAAAAATTGTTTCGCGCATGATAGGTGAAGCACTCAGTGTTGTTATACATGAAGAATCCGGCATTTGTGCAGTTACTCATCCAGATGGAAACATGGTGACATTCTGGTCGATCGCTGATGGACGATTGTTAAAGAATCTTGATTTTCCAAAGCCAAGGGGTGTCTCGCTGACTTTAGATGATAAATACTTCGTGCTTAGCTACGGACCTGAAGCCAATTTGACCCTGATTAAGATCGATGGATTGATACAAGCTCCAGAAGTAAATATCCCTTCTACCTATATAACCGGCTCACATATCTATAACTGGTCTAAAGCACTGTCTGAAACTGATTTATCAGCTTCATCTGCCTGAAAATTAAAGCCACGAACAAAAGAAAGATGGTGCCAGAAGGGAGATTCGAACTCCCGACCTACGCATTACGAATGCGCCGCTCTACCAACTGAGCTATTCCGGCAATATACAAGGTGTAGTGTCAAGCTGACATATCCTCACTGGTCATAATAGCCCCATATCAAAATGTGAATCAGTTCACAATAAAACAGACAGGATCGCCGTTTATCGGCGTGAGAATACCGTTTGTCCGGCGATTGTATAACAGCATAAAAACGTTTGCTATAAATGCTATACAAAGAAAATAGTCGGAAAACTATATATGCGCAAACTGCTTAAAAGTGAATCAGGATTCACATTAATTGAACTGATGATAACCATCACAATTGGTGGGACTCTGCTCGCAATTGCCATGCCAGCCTATCAGGATATGATTAAGAATAACTGTATGACGGCAAATACTAATACCCTCGTAGCAAACTTACAGCTAGCTCGCAGTGAGGCTATTAAAACCGGTCAAAATATTCGTGTTATTGCCAAAGGCGGTAACTGGAGTACCGGCTGGACCATCCAGAATCCAGCCAATGTCCTCATTCGCGATGTAGACCTCACCTGTGGAGTAACAACAATAACCGAGACGGGTGGTGATACCACTTTTTTCTACAAACCAAGCGGGTTTATCGATAATCCTGGCACCTTTGATATCTGTGATGACCGCACTGCAGAGAGAGGTCGTCAGATAAATATAAATATGGTTGGCCGACCTAATACTAATTCGAATTTTGCATGCACATGAATACTTTAAGACAAATAGGTTTTGATACTCGCGTAAAACAGACTGCAAACGGTTTTACCCTGATTGAAGTTCTGATCGCCCTTCTAATTCTGGCAGTCGGTGTTTTGGGAATCGTGGCCTTGCAGTTCAAAACATTAAAATACAGTCATGATGCTAATCTACGCAGCCAGATTAATTTTCTCGCTTACGATATATCTGACCGTATGCGCGGTAATCGTGCCAATGCCGGAGATTATGTTACCCATGCCAGCAATCCCTATGCGGTACTAACAACAGCGCCAGCCACAGCATGCGCAAATGCTACCGGAGCAAACGCCGCCAATGACCTTGCTTGCTGGCATCAGCAGATTTACCAATCACTTCCTCCAGGCAGTTCTGCAGGAATAACCGGCCCGGTGGGTACTTTATAT
Source organism: Gammaproteobacteria bacterium (assembly GCA_018676275.1). Classification (GTDB taxonomy): domain Bacteria; phylum Pseudomonadota; class Gammaproteobacteria; order Eutrophobiales; family Eutrophobiaceae; genus WLWS01. Next base: position 7,094 of record JABHFC010000348.1, read on the forward strand.
ACCGTTGCACTGGCCTGGACAGATCGCTCGCTCGAAACACATACCATTAACTATACATTTCAGCCATGAAAACTACGTTTAAATCACCAGCCAAGTACAAAGGTCTAACTTTAATCGAAATCATGATCGCTTTGGTCATCGGTAGTTTACTGATGGTTGGAGCCATGGGTCTGTTTGTCAGTAATAAACGAATCTATAAAGAACAGGATTCCATGGGCCGTCTCCAGGAGAATGCCCGTTTCACGCTTGATCTGATGATCGGCGATATCCGTAGAGCGGGATATATCGGCTGTTCGGATGCCGTGGCTAGTGTGTCTAATACTCTTGCGGGTGCAGGTACTGCCACCAATTTAATAAACTTCACTAATATCATTGAAGGCTCAGAAAATGGTGGCAACTGGCTTCCCAGTGCCAGTACTGAGGCCATTGCCAGTGTTTTACCTCTAGGTGCAATGCAAACACGACCTGATGCTATTACAGTGCGTTATTTATCTCCTCTGGATAACGAAATTTCCCTCAGCGCCAATATGGCTAATGGCTCAGCCGCAACAGTTGTTCCCGTTGCCTGTAATCCGAATGCTGACTGCACCGTTGATGATCCGATCGCTCAGTTTGAAAATATTGCACTCAGTGATTGTGCCAGTACTGACATTTTTTCCGTCAGTGCTGTGGCGGCAAGCAGTTTGGCTCACGCCGGTGTCGCACTATCCAAAGGCTATGACACAACATCTCAATTATCACGTTATGTCGCCAACCGATATTTCATCGGCAACGGTATGAACGATAACACTGGCACACCTATCCCCACTTTATTTCGATACACCTTTGCCCAGGATAAAGATGATAGCGATGGTGATGGCAACACAACAGAATTCGTAGCATATAACCAGCCTCTTATTGAAGGCATAGAAAATATGCAAATACTTTATGGGGAAGATACTGCAGGTGCCGATTCAATTGCGGACACCTATGTAGACGCCGCTAACGTAACTAACGGGGCAAACGTGGTCAGCGTACGTCTTGCCATTTTGGTTCGTACAACAGAACAGGACTTTAATGGCTCTATAAATAATAACGCCTATACACTTTTAGGTAGCAACATATATACAACTGCCAATCCCGCCGGGGATTTTCATCGTCGACGTGTATTTAGCGCAACAATTCAAATCCGCAACCAATCAATATAGCTGGAGTCTAGCCAACATGCCTACTCGTTTTACTCATTCTGCTTTTGCCCCACAGCGCGGTGCAGCTTTAATCACGGCGCTGGTTATGCTTGTTATTCTAACCTTATTAGGATTGTCATCTATGAGTACTGTAACTCTGGAAGAACGTATGGCAGCAAATGCTCAGGAAATTAATCGTGCTTTCCAGGCTGCATCAACCGGATTGGAAATGGTCTTTACTGATGAAACCGCCTTTGACACCAGACTAACGATTGATTCTGATGGTACTGCGAATGATCAGTATGTTAAATCGGATACCGGACTTGGTGGTACTGGCGGCAATGCATACAGCGCCACAGCTAATTATAATTCGGTATTTCGACAGATGACGGTTCCACCACGAGGCTCCGGTTGGGACAGTAGTTATGGCTATTATCATTTTCAACTTTCCAGTACTGGCACAACCACTAGTGGTGCCAGTGCCACCGTCAATACTGGTGCCTACCAGATTGGTAAAGCTCAATAATTAGAATTCAATTAATTCCAGGAGAATTAAAATGAAATATTTCTTCCACACATTTTCAATTGTAATGATACTTTTCACTACCAGTGTAAATGCGGACGCCACTGTCCGTGTGATTGACCGTGGTGTCGATGGTGACGAACGCTATTACCAGGTTGTTTGTCCAAATGACAAGCACACCAGTGTCGTCAATCGTTTCAAAATCAAGCAGGTTTGCGTTTATAAAATTGGTGAAAAGGAAGAAACCTGCCGTTCTAACTGGAACCCCAACCAGGCAGCCAAGTACGCTTGTAAGTAATCCCGGCGGATATACATAAAAACGAATTGTAATTTCGAATTTAACTGATGAGGACAATCTTATGTTCAGGTCAATAAGCAAAAAAATCTCTCACTCTCTTGTCTGCTTTACCCTGGTTTTCTGCAGCTCTGGTTACGCTGATGATATTGAAATTTATTTCAGCTCCGGTAGTACGTCAGGAAATACAGGTGAAGCGATCCGTCCGAACGTGTTATTTATACTGGATACCTCCGGTAGTATGACGGCATCTATTCCTGAAGCTGGTGGACAATCACGTGTTAATGTGATGAAGGATGCTGTAAAACAGGTTATTAACGATGTTGAAGATATCAATGTCGGCTTGATGCGTTTTACTTCCGGCTCTGGAGGACCTGTATTATTCCCGATTACCTATGTTGAAGATGATATAAGTACAGTTGTTGGTGAGTCTCCCGTAGTTGGAACATTAAGTTACGAAAACCAGATAAATGATGGTGGTAATGATGCTGAAGAGAATCTTACTGACAACAGTGTTACAACAACTGGCACGGCCCTGGAAGTTTTTGAGATAAATCGACAGAGTGCTTCCACCACCAACACTGTCACAGGCTCAAATGAAACTCAATATAGTGTCACCAGTGGCACCAGTGATGGTTATGAATGTACCGGCGGTGGAAACTGTACCAACAGCTTTACAGCCGGGGAAATCAGCCGAAATTCAAGGACTTTAGATTTGCGTTATGTCAGTAGCACAAAAATCAGAAAACTGGCTGTTCGTTTCAATGCTGTTTCATTAACACCCAATACCCTGATTGAAGAAGCCAGGGTAGACTTCAGAATCATCGACAAGAAAACCGGCACAACCAATGCGGTAATTACCGGTGAGCTTGCAGTTGACCCACCGGGCTTATCCAGCTCTGACTTCGATATCAGTAGCCGCACAGAAACGACTGCATCGGTCAACTGGAATGGCATAGCCGCCGCTAATAAACATGCCAAAGTCACTACACCTGATATAAAAACCATCATTCAAGAAATCGTCAGCCAGGGTTGTACTAATCCACCGGCGATTGCGCCTGATACAACAGGATGTACCTATGGGGGTGATGATATTGTCATCTTCGTAGAGCCAACAACGGGCCGACGTAAATTTAAAAGCCGCGATAATAGCAGTAGCAAATCTCCGAAACTTCGTATTTCCGCGACTACCAGCACCACTACAACTACTACTGTAGATACGCATGATGACAACCTGGTTGGTTTTCGTTTTGAAAATATCCGAATTCCGAAAGATGCGACGATTGAATCAGCCAGCCTAGTTTTTGTTCCAGATGAGACAGATACATCGAACACAGTCTGGTCAATAAAAGCTGAAGATATTGGCGATTCTCCTGAATTCGTTTCCACCGCCAGTAACCTGTCTGGTCGTACATTGACAAGCGCTGAAGCGAAATGGACTGTTCCCGACTGGACAGATGGCATTTCTGTTGAAACAACGAATACACACAGTTCAAATAAACTGAAAAGCGTGCTTCAGGAAGTGGTAAATCGCAGCGACTGGTGTGGTGGCAATACCCTCAGCCTGTTTGTGACAGCCGCTACCAACCAGGGTACTTCACTGAGAAAAATTGAAAGCCAGGAAGGTAGCTCATCAACAGGTGTAAAACTAAAATACAGCTTTACCAGTGGATCAACTGGTTGTTATGCCGCCAGTGAAAGCGCACAGGTCGGTATTGAACAGGATGATGCTGAGCAAAGTGGTACGGTTGTCAATATTACTGATATTGACCTGGATCTCGGTGTCGATACTGTCGGTGTCCGTTTTCAGGGTGTCGATGTACCAAATGGCGCAGTTATTACTGAAGCGACTCTCTCCTTCTATGCGAAAAGCACGAGTACTGGTGCTGCCTCCTTTAGTATAAAAGCTGAGCTGGAGGATAGCGCTGTACAGTTTTCCAATGCCCCAAGTGATATTACCGGGCGCTCACTAACTCCTGACGGCCTCAAGATTACCTGGGTTCCGGATGATTGGGATGTTGGCGGTGAGTTACATTCCACTGCCGACATAACGACGTTGGTAAAAGCGACTGTTGATCGCACCGGCTGGGTAAGTGGCGGCAACATGGTTTTTGTTGTCGAACCTGGTACCGGTACGCGTGTAGCAGAAAGTATCAACAGCGATCCTGCGCGTGGACCACGACTGAACATTACCTATGAAGACACTGCCGATACTTTCACAAAGACAGTACGTGAAAGATTAATCGAAGTTGTCGATGACTTGCCTGCAAGTGGTGGGACGCCGGTCCAGGAGACGATGCATGAGGCAGCACTGTACTGGCGTGGTCAGGATATGCGTTGGGGTAAATCCAGGGCGAGCTCCAGCTCGGCACGGCTTAGTCATCCGGCAGCCTATTGTAAGAAAAACGCTGATGGCACGCTTGATTGCCGGGGCGCAACCGTTAGCAATACCGGTCTCAGTCCTGATTCTGATGAGTATGGTGTGCAAAACCCTTCCGGATGTCCTGAAAATACCAACCTGAACGACTATGACTGTCGTACAAGGCAGATTGCAGGAACACCTACTTACATCAGTCCGTTCAGTTCATCTTTAACCTGCCAGAATAACTACCAGGTTCTGCTGACTGACGGTTCGGCCAATAGCGGTAGTACTACCTCGCAAGGTTACATTAGAACGACAATGAATGGTGCAGCCAGCTGCCTGGCGAACAACAGTACAATAAAGCAAGGTACTGATATTGCCCATAGCTATGGCACCAGTGAGAAATGTACGGTTGACCTGACAAAATTTCTAAAAGAAAACGATCAGTCAACTGCAACGGTCGGTGAAAACCTGTCCAATGACCAGACCGTGAGCACCTATACCATCGGATTTAACCTCGGTACCACTTCAAGTGCACTTGCCAATGTCCAGTTTTTAAAAGATATAGCCAATGTGGGTGCTGGTGAGTTTTTTGAAGCCACCACGGCAGGCTCATTGGTAGATGTATTTACCAGCATTTTGACAGATGTTAAGAGTGATCCAACCTCCTTCGTTTCACCTTCACTGGCAACAAACGCTTTTAACCGCCTGCTAAGTCGAGATGAGGTTTACTTTGGTTTGTTCACGCCATCGCTGAATAAATCCTGGTTAGGTAATGTGAAGAAGTACAATATCTGTATTGATTCGAGCACAGGTTGTAGCCTGGGAACCTTCCTTGATGCGACCGGCGCTGCGGCTATTGATCCAAGTAATGACAAGTTTAAGGAAACAGCCAAGAGTCTTTGGTCAGATGTTGTCGACGGCAGAGATACCACCAAGGGTGGTTCAGGTGCAGAAATCGCTGATTATACCAATACCATTCTTTACACTGAGGTTAACGATACTAGCACTGCAACATCAGCTACACCGCTTAGCAACACTGGCTTCAACATGACCAGCGCTAACTGGAATGATAGTGACCATGATGTCTTGCGAGCCGCTGTTTGTACTACTGTTTCAACTACAGCTGGATCAGATTGCGAAGATCGTATGCTCTGGTTACTTGGTAAGAAGATTGTTACTGACGCCGATAATGACATCAATACGACGCAACGCTGGTCAACTAATGATGTGCTGCATAGCTCGCCTGCTGTTATTACCTATGGCGGTGAAGATGATGATAATGATGGGATCCCCAGTGAAGCTGAAGATAGTGATGGTCTGATATCGACATTCTATGACAAGATTTTGTTCGGTACTAATGATGGTGCCTTACATATGGTCAATGGTTTTGATGGCACGGAGGACTGGCGCTTTATACCAAGTGAATTCTGGACAAACCAACAAACCATGTTTACCAATCCTGAAGGTTCACATGTTTACGGACTTGATTTAACACCAACTCTTTATAATGTAGATCATGATAGCGACGGTACGATTGAAACAGCCGATTCAGACTTTGTCTACGCTTACATGGGTTCACGCAGGGGTGGTAAAGGTCTTTATGCGCTAAACCTCACAGATGATATTACTAGCAAAACTGACACCCTGGCACCGAAACTGATGTGGCATATCAAAGGCGGTGTTACCAGTGGTTATTCCCGTATGGGTTACACCTGGTCACAGCCCACATTGGCTGATATTGCTACAACCACAGGGAATAAAAAGGTCCTGATTTTTGGTGGTGGCTATGATACTGCTCTGGATAGTACCAGTGTATTTGCCCCGGCAGATAACGCGGGTAATGACTTCCTCGGTAATGCTATTTACATAGTCGACCCTCTCGATGGCAGCCTTATTTTTTCTGTCAGTGGAACTGGATCCGGTGCAAACGTAATAATACCTGATATGCATTATTCAATACCCTCAAGTGTTAGTGTTGCCGACTCCAATGGTGATGGCATTGATGATAGAGTCTATGTCGGTGATACCGGTGGTCAGGTTTGGAGAATTGATTTGGGTAGCGACATACAGCAAAGCGGAGGCTTGTTGTCAACTGCCTTATGTCTGGCCCCTTGTACAAAGACTGTTATTGGTAAACTTGCATCAATTGCAGATGGTAGTGATTCAAGTAAAGAACGACGGTTTTTCGAAGCACCTTCAGTTGTTCAGGTCAGGGATGAATTATACGCTGCCACCGGTGAGTCAGATTACGACTACGTAATGATAGGTTCTGGCTACACCGCACACCCACTAAACACTACGGTAAAAGATCGTTTCTATGCTTTCCGTGACCGTTACATCGGTGGTTTGCTGGATGCTGATAATGATCATAGGTCAGAGTTGGCTGATGGCTATGCTGATGGATCCGGCGGAGCGATTGATAACAGTAACCTGTTTGATGCTACCGCTAGCGTACTAACTACGGCAGATGCGACGAAGACCGCTGATGGTTGGTATTATGACTTTTTTACTGCAGGTACGACTGGTGAGAAAGTGCTTTCATCCCCAACAAGTGTTGCCGGCGGCGTGAGTTTTACTACTTTTAAACCCGGCGCAGAAACTGTAAGTAATCCATGTGAAGGTACACTTGGCGGTGCAACGGCCTACAATTTTGACATCCTTTCAGCTAACGCCTTCCTCGATTGGGATGGAGATGGTGATGTTGACATTAATGATCGCAAACTGGCTCTCGGTGGTGGTATTCCTTCAGACGTAGTACCGGTATTCACCAAAGAAGGGGTTGTTGGCATCGTTGGTATTGAAGGTGGTGCATCACAACTGGGCGTGCTTAGTGGATTACCACGCTTTCGTACCTATTATTACGAAGGTGGATAATGCATAATTTGATTGAGAGTCATCTAGATGACTCTCAATCGGTTGACAATATTAATGTGTGTAAATAACAGGATCAGAAAAATGCATAAGAAGACAAGCACAGTTATTAGCTCTACTCGAAATATGTCTGGTGGTTTCACACTCATTGAACTAATGATAGTAGTAACCATCATCGCAATAATTAGCGCAATTGCAGTACCTTCCTA